>JANSYB010000017.1 GCA_024742655.1 Paracoccaceae bacterium
CACGTCACAACCAGTTGCTGGAAAGCATCGGATGATCCATGTCCGCCAGGCCGGTCTGCTGGATGCCCGTCACGCGGCCGATTTGCTGAACGAGATCATCGCGCGCGGCAGCACGACGGCGCATACAGGTGTGGTGACACGCACCGACATTGTCGAATGGATGACGCGATACAAGGGCCAGAGCGCGTGGTATGTCGCCGAAAACGGCAGCGGGGATCTGCTCGGCTTCCAGTTCATCGAACCACATTCCGATCTGCCCCCGGATGCCTGCGACATTGCCAGTTTTGTCCGGATTGGCCGAACCGGTTTGGGGATCGGCTCAAAACTGTTCGATGCGACACGCAAGGCGGCCCGTGATCTTGGTTACAATTGGATAAATGCCACGATCCGCGCCGACAATGAAAGCGGGCTGACCTATTATCAAAGCCGTGGCTTCGAGGATTACAAACGCATTCCCGACACACGTCTCGCCAACGGCCTCATCGTGGACCGCATCTGCAAACGTTATGATTTAACGCGGTGAGCGTTTTGCCAAAATGCGCTGCAGGGTGCGTCTGTGCATGTTCAGGCGACGAGCGGTTTCGCTCACATTCCGGTCGCAGAGCTCATAAACCCGCTGAATATGTTCCCAGCGCACGCGATCCGCGCTCATCGGGTTTTCCGGCGGTGGTGGCATCTCATCGTTGCCAGCCAAAAGCGCATTTGTGATGTCCGTCGCATCAGCGGGCTTGGACAGGTAATCCGTCGCGCCGATCTTGACCGCCGCTACAGCGGTGGCGATCGCACCATAGCCGGTCAGGACAACAACGCGGCTGTCGGGCCGCTTTTCCCGGATGGTTTCAACCACATCAAGGCCGTTGCCATCGCCAAGTCTCAGGTCACAGACGGCATAGGCCGGAGGTCGGGCAGTGGCGATGGCCTGACCGGCCGCGACAGACCCGGCCGTCTCGACTTCGAACCCGCGCTTTTCCATCGCCTTGGCCAAACGACGCAGGAACGGCTCATCGTCATCAACGAGCAACAGGGACTTGTCTTCGCCTATCTCCCGAAAGTCTTCGGCCATCCCGCTCTCCTCCTGCGCATGTCCCGTTTCATTGTCTTTAGCCTGCGCTGTATGATGCGTCAAACCATCGCAGGTTTCTACATCGCGTCCACAAAACATTCGACGCGATCGGCCATGGCCTCGGGACTGGTTTCGCGGCGAAAGAATTCGACAAAACCGTATTTGGGCAGGGTGAGATAGGTAAACGTCGAGTGGTCGACGAGATAGTATTCCTCGTCGCCCTCCTGCTTTTGATAAAAGGTGCGGTATGCCTTGCTGGCGGCCTTGACCTGTTCGGCGGTGCCAGTCAGGCCGACCATGCGGGGATGGATGTTGGCCGCGAAGTCACCCACGACCTTGGGTGTATCCCGATCCGGGTCGACCGAAATGAAAACAGGCTTGGCCATAACGCCACGCTCTTCGAGTGTATCAACCGCAGCCGCATTTCGCACCGCATCGAGCGGACAGACATCAGGACAGAACGTATAGCCAAAGTAAATCAGCGCTGGCTGGTCGATGACGTCAACGTCAGTAACCGTTTCACCTGACCCATTGACCAGGGTGAACGGCCCCCCAATCTGTGAAGCGCCACCGGCAACCTGCCCGGCGCGACACTGGGCAAATCGATCATCGCTGCGATCCATGGTCAGAAACCATGTTGCGGACCCCCCGGCCACGATAATCAGGGCTGCCAGAATAACGTAAAGGCGCATCATCGATCTGTCTCACTTTTCTGGGCATCTTTCATGTCCTGTGGCACATCTAATGGGACGAGCAACGCTTGCAAAGAGAGGGCGGCCCCAAATGGCAGACTCCACGATCAATTTTCCGGCAAGCAGCCGAACCCGAAACTGGATCAGGCTGCGTACGCTGGTGTTTCTGCGGTGGTGGGCCATAGCCGGGCAAATCGCCGCATTGGTGATAGCGGAACTGCTTTACGGCCTCTCTCTGGAAATCGGGTATTGTTACCTCGTTGTGGGTGTCTCGGTCGTCTCGAACATCGTCGCGACGTTCATCTTTCCCGAGAACAAGCGTCTGTCCGAGCGCGAGACGCTGATTATCACCTTGTTCGATCTGGTGCAGCTTGGCGTGCTTTTGTATCTGACGGGTGGTCTCAACAATCCCTTTTCCATTCTGATCGTTGGCCCGGTCACGGTGTCCGCTGCGGCGTTAACGGCGCGGTCGACCATCTTTCTGGCGCTGACTGCCATCGTCATTGCCTCGGTACTGATCGAGTTCCACCTGCCGTTGCGCACGGAACAGGGTTTCATACTTCGGGTTCCTGATATCTTTCTGTTCGGGATCTGGGTTGCGATCGTGATCGCCGTGATTTTTCTGGGCGCTTACGCGCGCAGAATCACATCCGAAATGCACGCCATGTCCGAGGCGTTGCAGGCAACCCAGATGGCGCTTGCGAGAGAGCAGAAACTGACCGACCTGGGTGGTGTTGTCGCCGCAGCCGCACATGAGCTTGGAACGCCGCTGGCCACGATCAAGCTGACCAGTTCCGAGCTTGCCCAGGAACTCGAAGGCAACGACGACCTGCGAGAGGATGCCTTGCTGATCAAAGAGCAGGCGGACCGGTGCCGTGATATCCTGCGATCGATGGGGCGGGCAGGAAAGGATGACCTTCACCTGCGGCATGCTCCGCTTGTCGCCGTTCTGGAAGAGGCCGCGGAGCCGCATGCGGAGCGCGGTAAAACCATTCTCTTCGAAGAAAGGCCACATGGAGACCCACCCGAGCATCAGCCCACGATCCTGCGCCGCCCCGAGATCATTCACGGTCTGCGCAACCTGATCCAGAATGCCGTCGACTTTTCACGCGCGACTGTCTGGATCGAAACCGAATGGACCGACCAGAGCATCACCATCAGGATCATGGATGATGGTCTGGGCTATCCTCCGACTTTGCTTGGCCGGATCGGGGAACCCTTCATGCGACGGCGCAACCAACCTGCCGATTCCCGCAGGCCTGAATATGAAGGCATGGGTCTGGGACTGTTCATCGCCAAGACTTTGCTGGAACGCTCAGGCGCCGACCTGAATTTTGCAAATGGCTCTGACTCGTTTCGGACGCGAAAGGACTATTCGGACCGGACAGGGGCTTTTGTCGAAGTGACATGGCCTCGCGACAGGCTGGAAAGCGACCCGCGCGCCGCACGCAAGACCCTGGGTCAGAACCAACCGATTTCAGGGTAGGCGCAGCATCTCGCGGTCAACGATCTGCAGGCATTTTAACCTGTCATTAACCCTGTTTGCGCCATTTTGGGCAGATCAGTCCCAATCCGGTAGGCAGCATGCCCGGTCTTTCCATCTTCGAGCTTTCTGGTCTCGTCGTGATTTCTATGGTCATCTCGCTGACCTTTCTGTGGCTGATCGGGCATTCAAGACGGGGTGCGGTGCGCGCGCCTCACGATCCGAAGGTTTCGGAGCCGTCGTGCATACATTTCCTGTTCGAGGGTGACGCCCTCGCAGACAATGATTTGCCCATCCAGCATATCGCCACCAAGGGCGAGACCGATATTCAGACCTGGAGCGATTTGCGCAGTTGGTTGGGCGGCCGGTTCGGGGCGCTACCGAGCAGCCTGTCTGACATCGAACCTGACGACGTCGTGCATCGCGCATCCACTAAATCCGGTGACCGCGCAACATTGACCATTTCCAGAAGCGGTGAGGCCCGGCGCGTGACACTCACGGATTCAAACATGCCAGACGCACAGGCACGCCACCGCGCCCATCTCATGGAAAACGCGCTTGGCCGACATATGGCCGCATTGAACGAAGCGCCATGCGCGATCTGTCTGCTCGACACGGACAAGCAGCCCGCCTGGCAAAATGAATTGTTCGCTGAGTTTTCCGAAATGGAGGCAACCCATCTCAGAGAGGCCGCGACCAAGACACTTGTGTCCGACCGGGTCCGCCTGAAATCGGGAAACCGTGAAGAGGACAGGCATTTCGAACTGCGCAAATCCGTGCAATCGGATTACGAGGTTCTTTATGCGATTGATGTCACGAAGGTCGTTCAGGCAGAACGCGTGCGCCGCGAATTCGTACAGACCCTGACAAAGACATTCGCCAACCTGACGACCGGCCTGGCGGTGTTCGATCGTCACCGGCAACTGGCCCTGTTCAACCCCGCCCTGGTGGACCTGACCCATCTGCCCGCCGTTTTCCTGAGTGGCCGCCCGTCACTGCACCAGTTTTTCGACAGGCTGCGCGATCACAAGGTTCTGCCGGAGCCCAAGAATTACAGCGATTGGCGCACGCAGATAGACGCGATGATCGCGTCTGCCTCCGATGGGCTTTATCTTGAGGATTGGTGCCTGCCGGCAGGATTGACGTACCGTGTCACGGGACGACCGCATCCCGATGGCGCTATCGCCTTCCTGTTCGAAGATATTTCAGACGAGATATCTCTTACCCGCCGGTTCCGGAGCCAGCTGGATCTGCATATGTCCGTATTGCACCTGCTGGATGAGGCCGTTGCCGTGATCGGCCCCGGCAATATGCTGGTCATGTGCAACGCGGCGTGTTCAAGGTTGCTTTCCATCGAACCGGACAAGAGTTTTGCCGATTTCTCGGCGAATGACTTTTTATCCGCCTGCCACCGAATACTGCCGGATGAAAAAACCTGGGCCGATGTTGGTCAGGCCGTAAAGGAGCGGCGATCGGGGCTGTATGACATTGCGATGTCGTCAGGTGGGATCTGCCACTGTTTTGTCAAACAGCTGCCAGGACAGTCCGTGATGATCAAACTGTCCACGCACCACACCGAAACCCAACCCGACCTGACGTCTGTGTCGGCCTGAACCACCTTGAAGGTACATGCGGCCGGTGTAGTGTCGGGCCATGGCGGATCAGACGCGGTCTTTATTCCTGAACAGCCCTCGGGCGACATGCGACCTGGCAAGAGCACTTGCCCGGACGCTTGGGCCCGGCGACGTCATTTTGCTGTCCGGGACTGTGGGCGCGGGCAAAACGCATTTCGTACGCGCGCTGATCCTTTCGCTACTGGAAGAGCCGGAAGACGTGCCCTCCCCCACCTATACGCTTGTGCAAACCTACGAAACCAAAAGGCATGAAATCTGGCATGCGGATCTTTATCGGCTGACAGATCCCGCCGAGGTCATCGAACTTGGGATTAACGATGCTTTCGAAACAGCGGTTTGCCTCGTTGAATGGCCCGACCGTCTGCATGATCTGGCACCGGGCAATGCGCTGTCTCTGGCCTTTTCCAACCCGGCAGGCGATGATACGCGGAACGTTACGATGGCTTGGTCGGACCCGCGCTGGACGGATAGAGTGAAGGACATCGCTGATGACTGAACGGGATGCGAAAATCGAAAGTTTTCTGTCCCGCTCCGGATGGTCTGACGCGTTGAGGGCTGTTCTTGCGGGGGATGCGTCCAACCGCCGATACCTGCGCCTCGTCCACCCCGAAACAGGGGAACGTGCGGTGCTGATGGATGCCCCGCCGGACAAAGGCGAAGATGTTCTTCCCTTCATTCGTATCTGTGGCTTTCTGCGTGGCCTGAACCTGAGCGCACCAGACATCAAGGCGCGTGATGAGGACGCCGGCTTTCTTTTGCTGGAGGACCTTGGAGATGATCTTTTCGCTCGCGTCATTCCGCGTGAGCCACAGCTTGAAAACAGTCTCTATTCCGCAGCGATCGACGTGTTGATCCAGCTGCATGCCCATGCACCACCACCGGGCCTCGAGGCATATGGGCCGGCCATGGCGGCACCTCTCTCGGCGCTGGCTTATGACTGGTATCTGCCAGCCGCGACAGATCAGGAGAACGCCAGTGCGAAATCAGAGTTCATGGTCGCCATGCAAGACGCGCTGGCCGCCCATGCGCCGGATTGTGACGTTCTGATCCAACGCGATTATCACGCCGAAAACCTGCTTTGGCTGCCGGAACGTGATGGCGTTGGGCGGGTAGGTTTGCTCGATTTTCAAGACGCGGCACTTGGCCATCGCGCCTACGATCTGGTTTCGCTTCTTCAGGACGCACGCCGCGACGTGCCTACTGATATCGAGGTGGATATGATTGCCCGCTATATCGATGCAACAGGTCAACCCTCCGCGGCATTCAAAGCCGCCTATGCCACGCTTGGCGTGCAACGGAACCTTCGCATCCTTGGCGTTTTTGCCCGGCTTTGTGTTCGGGACGGCAAGCCGGGTTACCTTGATTTCCTCCCACGGGTCTGGGGCCTTTTGCAGCGCGATCTGGCACATCCGAACCTGTCCGCGCTGCAAGACATAATAGATAAGACTCTGCCTTCGCCCTCCCCCGAAATACTGGACAAGGTGCAAGCCAAATGTGCAACCGACCCGAGGCGGTAATGCTGTTCGCGGCCGGGTTCGGCACGCGGATGGCACCCCTGACCGATCATCGCCCAAAACCCATGATCCCGGTCGGCGGACGCCCCCTGATCGATCACGCGCTGGATCAGGTTGAGGCCTATGGGCCAAAACGCATCGTGATGAACCTGCATTATCTGGGCGAACAGATCATCCAGTATCTGGAGAAACGTCCAGTCCGTTTTTCCCATGAAACCCCGGACATTCTGGAAACGGGCGGTGGCCTGCGCGCTGCGCTGCCGCTTTTGGGGGACGCGCCGGTATTTACCATGAACACCGATGCGGTGTGGCGCGGGCCGAACCCGCTGGCACATCTTGCCGCGCATTGGAACCCGGATGTCATGGATGCCCTCTTGCTTTGCGTCCCTCCAGACCAAGCCTTTGGTCACACGGGGCCAGGAGATTTTCTGGTCGACGGCTCCGGTCTTGCCGAACGCGGGCCCGGTGCCATTTACTCCGGGCTCCAGATCATCAAGACGGACGGTCTGGATCAGGTAGAGGAGCGTGCGTTCTCGCTCAACTTGCTCTGGAATCGTATGCTTGCGGCGAGAACGCTCCATGCCGTGGCCTACCCCGGGCTGTGGTGTGACGTCGGCACGCCGGCCGGCCTTGCGCGGGCCGAAACACTATTGGCCGATACCCATGTTTGACCCCGGCGATACACCCCGCGTTTTCGGCGCGCCGCCCGGCGCGGATTTTCCGCGCGCCATCGTCAACGGATTGATCCAGGCCTATGAGGCCGAAACACCTGAGCGCCTCGCGCGCGTGCACCTGATTGTGAATACACGGCGCATGGCACGGCGCATTCACGCCCTTTTCGATGAAGGCCCTGCACGTCTCTTGCCCCGGATCAGCCTACTGACCGATTTTGGCGAGAAGCTTGGGTTAATCCATGTGCCCGATCCGGTACCGCCGCTGCAACGCCGGCTTGAAGTTGTGAAACTCATCCGGGGGCTGCTGGATGCGCAGCCCGGTCTTGCGCCACGCTCGGCCCTCTTCGATCTGGCCGACAGTCTGGCCGGACTCATGGATGAAATGCATGGTGAGGGTGTCTCACCGGATGTGATCGAAGACATTGATACCGGCGATCAATCGGGCCATTGGGAGCGGATAAAGTCCTTTTTGGGCATTGTAAGACCCTATTTCGCCGAAGGACTCTCGGAGCCCGATGTCGAAACCCGGCAACGAATGGTGATTGAATTCTACAGCAGTCTCTGGGCCGGAAATCCACCGGATCATCCGGTGATCGTCGCCGGCTCAACCGGATCACGCGGCGCCACTCAGCTTTTGATGCAGACGGTGGCGCAGATGCCGCAAGGTGCGGTTGTCCTGCCTGGCTTCGACTTTGATCTGCCTGATCCTGTCTGGTCCGTGCTGCAGTCGGACAAGCCGCTGGAGGATCATCCCCAATACCGGTTCGCCAGCTTTCTGAGGGGGCTCGATCTGACCCCGCGGCAGGTTCGCGCCTGGCCGGGCGCAACAGCGCCGAAACCCGCGCGAAACCGGTTGTTGTCCTTGGCATTGCGCCCCGCGCCCGTGACTGATGAGTGGCTGCGCGATGGCCCCGGCCTGAAAGACGATATCGAGCCCGCGACCCGCGACGTGACACTCTTGCGCGCCCCGTCGGCGCGGCTCGAGGCGTTGACCATCGCCATGCGCTTGCGCCAGGCGGCGGAAGAGGGCCGGACCGCGGCCCTGATCACGCCCGACCGGATGCTGACGCGCCAGGTGGCCGCCGCGCTTGACCGGTGGGATATCATACCTGACGATAGCGCAGGGCTGCCCTTGCACCACTCTGCACCGGGGCGGTTCCTGCGTCACGTTGCCGACCTTTTTCGGGATCGTCTGGATGTCGCGCAGTTGCTGACATTGCTCAAGCACCCGATAACGCACAGCGGAGCGGACAGAAACATCCACCTGCTGTTGACCCGGGAGCTGGAGTTGCATTTGCGCCGGCATGGCCCCCCATTTCCCACTGCCAAGGATATCCGGGCATGGGCCATGGGCACGCGTTTCGATAACGCGGATGTCTGGGCCGAGTGGATCTGCAAACACCTGACCGGTTTGGAACAGACCGGCGAACGGCCTCTCGAAGAGCGTCTTGCACACCATATCACACTGGCCGAAGCCCTGGCGAGTGGCCCATCCGGCGAGACCACCGGGAAGCTTTGGGACAAGGACGACGGGCGCGAGGCATTGAAGGCGGTAGCGGCGTTGCGGCAGAGCGCCCCCGCCTGTGGCCCGATAAATGCCTCCGATTACAGCAGCCTTTTCCATGCGATCCTGTCGCGCCATGAGGTGCGCAATGCCCTTCAACCGCATCCCGGCATCCTGATCTGGGGCACGCTGGAGGCCCGTGTACAAGGCGCCGATCTTCTGATCCTTGCCGGCCTGAACGAAGGGGTGTGGCCCGAGGCACCCAAGCCCGACCCGTGGCTGAACCGAAACCTGCGCCATCAGGCAGGATTACTCTTGCCGGAACGGCGGATCGGTCTGTCTGCGCATGATTTTCAGCAGGCCGCCCTGGCATCAGAAGTCTGGCTGACCCGGTCGGTCCGCTCTGACGATGCGGAAACAGTTCCGTCGAGGTGGCTGAACCGTCTTGAAAACCTGTTATGCGGCCTGAAGGTGCAGGGTGGCGAAGCCGCGTTTGAGGCGATGGCCCGTCGCGGTGATGACTGGCTTCGGCGCGCTGAACTGCTTGAGGAGCCGGGAGAAGTGGCGGCAGCCCGCAGGCCCTCGCCCTGTCCACCAACCGCCGCCCGCCCCCGTGCGATGTCAGTCACGGAAATAAAGCGGCTGATCCGGGATCCCTACGCCATCTACGCACGCCATGTGCTGCGCCTTCGGCCACTTGATCCACTCATGAAGGCACCGGATGCGTTGCTGCGCGGCATTGTTCTGCACGACGTTCTGGAACAATTCGTGAAGGACACTTTGGGTTCACATGACACCCTGACAAGGGAAGCGCTGATTGAGAAAGCAGGCACTGTTCTGGCGCAAAACGTGCCATGGGCAGAGGCGCGGGCGATGTGGCTGGCCCGGATGGAACGGATTGCCGAATGGTTTATCGAGACAGAGATAGCCCGGCGCCAGTTGGCAAACCCCGTGGAATTCGAGGCCAAATCGACCGTTGAGATTGCCGCGCTTGATTTCACATTGACGGCCAAGGCCGACCGGATCGACGTGGATCAAAACGGAGCGCTGCATATCTACGATTATAAAACCGGCGCCGCCCCCTCCAGGGACGAACAACGTCATTTCGACAAGCAGCTTTTGCTAGAGGCCGCCATGGCCGAGAGGTCAGGGTTCGGAAGCCTGCCGGCATCTCCGGTCGCGCGGGCGGTTTACATTTCTCTGGCCAACGCCGCCAGGGAGGTGTCTGCCCCGATAGACGAGGAGCCGCCTGATCGGGTCTGGCATGAATTCGAAGTGCTGATCGACTCCTACTTGCAGGCCGACAAGGGTTTCACCTCCCGCCGCGCGATGTTCAAGAAAGAGGATGCCGGCGACTACGACCAGTTGGCGCGCTTCGGTGAGTGGGACATCACGGATGATCCTGAATCACAGGGGGTCGGCTGATGCGGGATACGGCAACGCAACGGCAGATCACGGCCGCCAGACCAGATCGCTCCACATGGCTTTCGGCCAACGCAGGGTCCGGGAAAACCAAGGTTCTGACCGATCGGGTCGCACGGCTTTTGTTGCGCGGCGTCGATCCGCAGAACATCCTGTGCCTGACCTATACAAAGGCGGCGGCGACCGAGATGCAGAACCGCCTGTTCAGGCGCCTCGGTCAATGGGCCATGCTGGGCGATGATGAATTAGCCGGTCAACTCGACGATCTCGGCATCGAAGACACCATTTCCCCCGCCATGATGGCCGAGGCAAGACGCCTGTTCGCCACAGCCATCGAAACACCGGGCGGGTTGAAAATACAGACCATTCACTCGTTCTGTTCGTCACTTTTACGGCGCTTTCCGCTAGAGGCCGGCGTTACGCCCCAATTCACGGAAATGGAGGATCGTGCCGCCGTTCTGCTGCGCGCCGAGATCGTGGAAAAGATCGCAGACGGCCCGAATGCCGAGGTGCTTTATGCGCTTGCACGGCATTATACAGGCGAAACCCTTGAATCCCTGACTGCCGAGATTGTCCGGCACCGGCCCGAGTTGGGTGACTCGCCGGACGATGCCGAGTTGGCTGCGCTCTTCGGGCAACCCGCAGACCTGACCCAGGAAAGTATCACGGCGCAAGTCTTTCTTGGGGGTGAGGCAGATTTACTGCAAGACCTGATACCGGCGCTTTATGCCAGTGGCGGCACTGATGAGAAAGCTGCCCAGAAGCTGGAAACGGTCCAGTCTGAGTTGTTTTCGAATCTGCCGGTTTTCGAGGATGTCTTCCTGACCGGATCAAATGCGAAATCACCATTTTCAGCCAAGATTGGCTCTTTCCCAAAGAAGGACTGCCGAGAATCTCTGGCGCATCTGATGCCGGATCTGAACGATTTCATGGAACGTGTCGAAGAGGCGCGTGAGGCACGGCTTGCGCTGGCATCGATGCAACGCACCCGTGCTCTCTATGATTTTGCCGGGGTCTTTCTGCCTGCGTATGACGAGGCAAAACAACTGCGCGGTCTGCTTGATTTCGATGACCTGATCCGGCTTGCGCGCGATCTTCTGACAGATCGGAAAGTGGCGGACTGGGTCCTCTATAAACTGGACGGCGGGATAGATCATATCCTGGTGGACGAGGCGCAGGATACCAGCCCCATGCAATGGAAGGTCATCGAGCGGCTTGCACAGGAATTCACAAGCGGCGAAGGGGCCCGCCCTGATGCGGAGCGCACGATCTTTGTCGTCGGCGACAAGAAACAGTCGATCTATTCGTTTCAAGGTGCCGATCCGCGTGAGTTCGACCGGATGAGGGACGAATTCGCCGGGCGCCTCAAGGCGGCGGAAAACCCGCTTCAGGATATGGAGATGGAGTTTTCCTTTCGGTCATCAGAAACGATCCTGTCACTTGTCGATTGCGTTTTCGAAGGACATGGCGAAAGCGGTTTTACGCAACGGGAACCTCACCGTGCATTCCACGAAAGCAAGCCCGGACGGGTGGATCTATGGCCTGTGGTCGAAAAACCGGACAAGGCGGAAAAGCCCGATTGGTTCCTGCCTGTAGATATCCGTGCGCCATCCGAACCCGCGATTCTATTGGCCGAGCAGGTGGCCACAGCAATCGAGGAGATGATCGGGCAGCCCCTGCCTGACAACACGGGACGCGAGGCGCGGCCCATTCGCGCAGGCGATATTCTGATTCTGGTTCAACGGCGTTCCGCTCTGTTCGCCGAGATCATCCGGGCCTGCAAGGCTCGCAACCTGCCTGTTGCGGGCGCCGACCGGTTGCGGGTCGGGGCGGAATTGGCGGTTCGGGACCTCAACGCCCTTTTGTCCTTTCTGGCCACGCCGGAGGACAGCCTTGCTCTGGCGACGGCTTTGCGTTCTCCCTTGTTCGGCTGGACGGAGGCCGAACTGTACGCTCTGGCGCACAACAGGACGCAAAAATATCTTTGGGCAGCCTTGCGTGAAAATAAGGCCGATTACCCTGATACAGTGTCTGTTTTGCAAGATCTGATGGCGCAGACCGATTATCTTCGGCCCTATGACATTATCGAACGGATCCTGACGCGTCACGAAGGGCGCAAGAACCTTCTGGCGCGCCTCGGGCTCGAAGCCGAGGATGGCATAGACGCCTTGCTGGCGCAGGCGATGGCCTATGAGCGGAACAACACCGACAGCCTGACCGGTTTTCTCGTTTGGATGGAAACCGATAATCTCGAGATCAAAAGACAGATGGACAGTGCCGGCGACCGGATTCGCGTCATGACCGCCCATGGGGCAAAAGGCCTGGAATCCCCCATCGTCATTCTGCCCGACAGCGCCAAGCGCGACATCAAGACCTCTCATGCACTTACACCGTGTGACGGCAAGATCCTTTGGCGCACCCGTTCCGATGACGCCACAATCGCCCAGCGCGAGGCCGATGACCGCTGGCGGGCGGCGCAACAGGCAGAACGTGACAGATTGCTTTATGTTGCGATGACCCGTGCCGAACAATGGTTGATCGTGGCCGCTGCCGGCGATCTGGATAAAAACGGAACCGACTGGTACAGCAAGGTTC
>JANSYB010000292.1 GCA_024742655.1 Paracoccaceae bacterium
ATGTGAAAGCCGTGCGCGCCGTACCATTTGACCAGATGCGCCATTACCTCGGCCGTCTGCAATTCCAGCGTCTGGATGCCGTCGCGGCGCGCGGCGCGTTCCATGGCCTGCAACAGGGCCGTGCCCACGCCCGATTTGCGGTGGGCGGGGTCGACGGCGATCCGTTCGATCAGGCGGGTGCTGTCCGTGTCGGCGTGCATGGCGATAGCGCACGGGCTGCCCCCATCCCCGGCCAGCAGAACCCGCCCCTCGGGAATGGCCTCGGCCACGCGCCAATGCGTTTCCTGCGACATCCGCCGTCCAAGCCTTGCGATATAATCGGCAAAGCCTGCGCGCAAGATCCGCTCGCAGGCTTCGGCCTCATCCGGCCGGGCCGGGCGTATGTCGATGGTGCTCACGCGGGCGCGGGCCGGGGCGCCCGGTCAGGCCGACAGCATCCGGTAGAGCTCATCCTTGAGATGGGCGCGCTTCTTGCGCATCTCGACCTCGGCCAGTTCCTCGACCGGCTCGATGTTGGTTTCCGCACGGTGCACGGCGCGGTTGATCTCGTGATACTCGTCGGCCAGGCGCGCGAAATGCGCGTCACTGGTCTTGAGCTCGGTGATCTTCTCGGCGTGCTCGGGGAATTCTTCGTGCAGCTCATGGGGGGTATGGGATGACATCGCGCGGATCTCCTGTTTTGTCTTGCCGGACCACGCTAGGGATTCGGGCGTGGCGGCACCTTGATACGGATCAAACGGCGCACGTCTTTGCGCCTCAGCGGCGGGCCTTGCGCCAGCCGGCGCGGCGCGCCTCGCTTTCGCTGCAGAACCACCTTTCGCCATATTCGGTGCGGATGCGGGTGCGGTCGTAATGTTCCTGTCCGGGAACGTGATAGATGCGGTTGCCGCTGCGCGAGATATTGCCCTTGATCACGCAGCCGGCCCGGTCGGTCGTCGTGTCGGGCGTCGGTGCGTTGCGATAGCGCGACGGGCGCTGCATCTCATGGCCATGCAGGCCGCGCCCGGCGACAACGGCGGCCTTTTCATCCAGATCATAGGCCATGGAATATTTGCGATAGGCCAGGGCCAGACCGTCCGAGACAAGGCTGCGGCCGATATCCCTTTGCCCCACATGGCAGGTGGCCACCACCCGGCCATAGCGGTCGCGGTCGCGCGTCGTGCAGGTGGCGCGCTCTCCCTGCCAGCGGGCGCGCACCTCGCGCGACACCCATGTGCCGCAATCCCAGCTGACCCCCTGTGCATCGGTGCAGGGCTGGCCCAGTTCCGGGGCGTCGATGCCGTGCAGGCGGACCTTGGTCTTGCCCACCATGATCGTGTCGCCATCGATGACCCGGATCGCACCGGAAGGATCCGCCTGGGCCGGAAGGGCGAGGCAGGTCAGAACGAAGATCGAACAAATTCTTAACATTCGGTTAATATCGGGCCGGTTGGCCGAGATATCAACCGAATATGCGCGGGGCGGTCAGCGGGCTCAGCGCTGCGCCATCTGCCAGTCGGGATGCACCCACGGTTGCGCGTTCTCGGGGGGCAGGCGGCGGTTCAGGATGTGATCGCTGACCTTTTCGCCCACCATGATCGAAGGCGCGTTGAGATTGCCGTTGGGGATACGCGGAAAGACCGAACTGTCGGCCACGCGCAGCCCGGCCACGCCGATCACGCGCCCCTCGGGATCCACCACGGCGGTCGGATCATCCGCGCGGCCCATCTTGCAGGTGCCGCAGGGGTGATAGGCGCTTTCGGCATGCTCCCGGATGAAGGCGTCGATGCCGTCATCATCCTGCACATCGGCGCCGGGCTGGATCTCGTGCTTGAGGTAGGGTTTGAACGCCTCCTGCTCAAAAAGCTCGCGGGTCAGGCGGATGCAGCGGCGGAAATCGGTCCAGTCGCTTTCCTCGGACATGTAGTTGAAGCGGATCATCGGCGGCGCGGCCGGGTCGGGGGCGCGCAGGGTGACGCTGCCACGGCTTTCGCTGCGCATCGGGCCGACATGCGCCTGAAAGCCATGCCCCTCGGCCGCGGCCTGCCCGTCATAGCGCACGGCGATGGGTAGGAAATGGAACTGGATATCGGGGTAGTCGACGCCCGCGCGCGACCGGATGAAGCCGCAGCTTTCGAACTGGTTCGAGGCCCCCGGCCCGGTGCGCCCCAGCATCCATTGCAGCCCGACCCAGGCCTTGCCGGGCAGGTTCCAGTATTTGAACAGGCTGACGGGCTGGCTGGCGGCGTATTGTATGTAGACTTCCAGATGGTCCTGCAGGTTGGCGCCGACGCCCGGACGGTCGGCAAGCACCTCGATGCCATGCTCGGCCAGATGCGCGGCCGGGCCGATCCCCGACAGCATCAGGATCTTGGGCGAGTTGAAGGCCGAGGCGGCGATGATCACCTCCTCGCGGGCGCGGATCACCTGGGTCTGGCCCCTGACCGTGGCCTCGACGCCGATCGCGCGCCCCTCTTCGATCACGGCGCGGTGCACCAGCCCGCGGACCAGATCGCAGTTTTCGCGCTTCAACGCGGGGCGCAGGTAACCCTTGGCCGCCGACCAGCGCTCGCCGTTGTGAATGGTCTGCTCGAACGCGCCGAAGCCTTCCTGCTTCTCGCCGTTGTAGTCGTCCGTCACCGGGTAACCGGCCTGGCCACCGGCCTCGACAAAGGCGCGCACCAGCGGGTTTTCCATGTCGCCGCGCGTCACGTGCAAGGGGCCGTTCGCGCCGCGCCAGTCGGCATCACCGGCCTGACCGTTCGGATCCCAGGTTTCCTGGCGCTTGAAATAGGGCAGCACGTCGGCATAGCCCCAGCCATCGGCGCCGCTGTCGCGCCAATGGTCGAAATCATGCGCATGCCCGCGCACATAGCACATCCCGTTGATCGAACTGGAGCCACCGATCACCTTTCCGCGCGGGGCGGCGAGGCGGCGGTTGTTCAGATGCGGCTCGGGCTCGGTCTGGTAGCCCCAGTCGTACATCTTCATGTTCATCGGGTACGATAGCGCGCCGGGCATCTGGATCAGTGGGCCGGCATCGGTGCCGCCATGTTCCACGACCAGCACCGATTTGCCCGCCTCGGCCAGCCGGTAGGCCATCGCGCAGCCCGCGCTGCCCGCGCCCACGATCACATAATCCGCTTCCATCATGCCCCCTCTGCCCGCAAAATGTCATAGGGAACCATCACGTGGTCCCGGTAGGCCGGCCGCTCTGCCAGCCGTTCGTAATACGCCTCAACCGCCGGGTTGGCGGCGCGCGGAATATCCATCGTGAACCAGCGGAACAGCAGGTGCCCGATCATGATATCGGCGGCGCTGAACGCCTGCCCGCACACGAAAGGCCGCCCGTTCAACTGGTCGGCCAAATGGCCGAGATACGTCTCGAAACGCGCGATCGCCCGTGTCAGCGCGGCCTCGTCACGATCTGCCGCCGCGGTCCGCACCCGCGCCCAGAAGATCGGCACGGTAAAGGCCTGGCAGAGTTCGTTCTTGCCCCATTCCGCCCACATGTCGACGCGGGCGCGCGCCACCGGGTCGGCGGGCCAGAACGCCCCGCCATCGCAGTAGCGGGCCGCCAGATAGCGCAGGATCGCGGCACTTTCCCAGATCACAAGCTCACCGTCGCGCAGCACGGGTATCTTGCGATGCGGGTTCAGCGCGCCGAAATCCGGCGTATCAAGACCGCCGTGGAGATGGCCGAAATCCAGCCGGTCATGTGGCAACCCCAATTCGCCAACCGCCCACATGACAAGCTGGACATTCGACGAGGTCGCGCGGCCGTAGATCGTCAGCATCTATTCGCCCCTCGGGAAACGCGCGTTTTCCTCGACCACGTTGAGGTCCATGTGATTGCGCATGTAACGCTCGGACGCCTTTTGCAGCGGCTGGTAGTCCCACGGGTAATAGCCGCCCTGGCGCAGCGCCTCGTAGACGACCCAGCGGCGCGCCTGGCTTTCGCGCACCTCGGCATCGAAGCGTTCCAGATCCCACCGCGCCGCGGCCTCCACCCGGAACCGTTCCAGCGTGGCGGCATGGGCGGGATCCTCGGCAAGGTTGGTCAACTCGTTCGGATCGGCGGACAGATCGAAGAGCTGTTCGGGATCGAGCGCGCAATTGGTGTATTTCCAGTTTTCATGCCGCAGGCAGATCAGCGGCGAATAGGAGGCCTCGGCCGCGTATTCCATGGCAACCGGGCTTTTGCGCGTGGCCCCCTGGCCCAGCGGGACCAGCGACTCGCCGGTCACCCAGGGCATGACCTCGGCCATGTCGGCGCCCGCCAGCTCGCACAGGGTAGGGCAGATGTCGATGTTGGAGACCGGCGCCTCGATCCGGCCCGGTGCCATGTCCGGCGCCGCGATCATCAGGGGCACCCGCGCCGAGCCCTCGTAAAAGCACATCTTGAACCACAGCCCGCGCTCGCCCAGCATGTCGCCGTGGTCGGAGACGAACAGGATGATGGTGTCCTCGTCCTGACGGGTGCCGCGCAGCGCCTCCATCACCTCGCCGATCTTGTCGTCGAGATAGCTGATATTGGC
>JANSYB010000088.1 GCA_024742655.1 Paracoccaceae bacterium
CATCGGGTTGTCTTCAGCAACAGCAATGGCACCCTATACGGCTCGGGCTCGTGGCCTTTGCCGATGTCACCTTGAGGATCGGCACGGGGCAACCCGGTGTGGGCCGTCAAAACAAAATCCGGATCACGTCTTGCGCTACATCAAAGCGTCACCATCCGGGGGCATGATCGCGGCGCTTGGATCCTCGAGCGGGGCCGGGTCTTCATCGAGCGGAGATGACGTATAGAAGGCCAGGTTGCGGTCTTGATTGAACTGTGAGGCATCTCTAATGCCCCGCAAAACCACCTCCGTACTGATGGCATTGATAATCAGATCACCTTCTGACGTGATCCCTCCGCTCAGGTCATCAATCGTGATCTCGAACATACTGAAGTCGACGATATCGTCGGCACCATCGAAATCCTCGATGATGACGACAGGCGAATTCGGCGCGATGACGAAAACGTCCCGGCCCCCGCCGCCACTGATGGTATCGATGCCGCCATGTCCGAAAATCATCTCGTCGGCCGTGGTTCCGGTAACCGTCTCGTCCATGACCGTTCCGGCAATGATTCCGGGTGTTTCATAGTTGATGGCGGTCGTCAGCGTCGCCCCCGTATAGATCATCGCCGCGCCGCCATTTTTCATACCATTGTCGGAAAAGAACGGCGATCCGACGACCATGTCGTCAAGCCCGTCACCATCCGTGTCACCCGCCCCCCAGACGGAAAAGCCAAAGGCGGACCCCCGCGATACACCCTCGAGCACAAGTGCGGCTTCCGTTTCAGGACCGTTCGCCGATCCAAGAAAGATGTGTACCTGACCTGTAAAAGACTGCGCACCCGGCGAACCAACGGCGATATCGTCGAAACCGTCGCCGTTGATATCTCCGATGCCGGCCACGTAGTTTCCATAGAATGAAAGCGAGTGATCCCCAAAGGTGGTCCAGACCGGTGTCTCCGCGAGACCCTCCGCGGAGCCCAGAAAAACCAGCGCCGCCCCGGCCTTGAGCACACCTTCGGGATCATCGGCATTCCTCGCCCCCGCGATGATATCGTCATAGCCGTCTCCGTTCACGTCGCCTGCTGCGCCAACGGAGCGGCCGAGTTCGGAACCGCTGTCACCCATCCTGTACGTCCAGGACGGGGTGCCCGGCAGCGAGTCTGCCGAGCCGTAATAGACCATCAACTGGCCCTCGATGCCGTTGCCCGCGTCAAATTTCGGCGCCCCGCCCAGGACATCGGCATAGCCATCCCCGTTCACGTCGCCAGCCGCACCCGCACCCCAGCCCAGCCCGGCACCCGTGCCACCACCAAGTGCGGTCCAGTCGTGATGAAGAGACGGCCCCGCGGCACTGCCTTCATAGACGATAAGACCGCCCTCGTTCTCGAACACGATGTCATGGAAATATCCAGAAACCATGATGTCGTCGAAACCGTCCCCGTCGACATCCCCGACACCGCCGACGGCCCGACCGAAACGATCTCCGAATTGCGGGCTGGTCACGGACCAGTCTATGGTCAGCGATGGGCCTTCGGGACCACCGAAGAAAACATAGCTGGAGCCCAGTGTTTCGTCCGCGGGATCACTTGTGAATGTCGGCGCGCCGATCATGATATCGTCGTAGCCGTCTCCGTTCACATCTCCGGCCGAACGCACCGCGCGTCCGAAGTTTTCGCGATAGACATCATGCTGATAGACCCAATCCGGCACGTCGGACAACCCATCAGGCCCGCCGAAATAAACATAGGCAGCGCCCTCGTCGTTGTCGCCCGACTGGAAGGCCCCGATCAGGACATCCGCGTACCCGTCTGCGTTGACATCACCGGCGGTTGATACCTCGATGCCGAACTGATCGCTCGGCGCCATACCCAGTAAAAGTCTGTCCGGTTTCAATATCATAACCGACTCCCGTTCAATTTCATGCAATTACATGATTTTTAGCAAAGCCTCATAATTCGAATGCAAACAGGCGGAAAAATAAACACACCACAGTATAGGCGGTCTTCCGGATTTTACCAGACAAGCAAATCAAGGCGCACTCAACTCAAGATGTTTCGTGCCACCGGCTCGTTTGACAGCCGAAAATCAATGCCAGGAATCCTGGTATTCGCCATCAGCGATCGAAGTCGGACACTGGTCCGCAGATGTGCCGCTGTCGCACAGGCGGCTAAACCTTCGGCACGAAGCAGTCCGGCCGCGACAGGCGCAATCCGTTCAGATTATTGGGAAAGGAAATGGTGGAGCCTAGGGGGATCGAACCCCTGACCTCTTGCATGCCATGCAAGCGCTCTCCCAGCTGAGCTAAGGCCCCGTTCCGTCAGACCCTGGGGTCTTTCGTCCGCCGCTATCTAAGTAAAGCGGCGGGCGGGATCAAGAGGAAAATCCCGCCTGTCCGGATGCTACGCGATCAGGTTTCGCTGTCATCCGCCGCGACATCGGCGATCTCGTCGAGCGAGACGTTGTCGTCGTCGTCATCCTCGAGAACATCATCGCCGAGATCCACGTCAACATCGTCTTCCTCGAGGATATCCTCTTCGACCTCATCGGTCTTGAGCTTCTTGGTCTCCGCATCCTCGGCATCGGCCGTGATCGACCGGCTCTTGCCGGAATGAAGCTCTACCACTTCGCCCGTGTACGGGCTGACAATGGGATCCTTGTTCAGGTCGTAAAACCGTTTCCCGGTGGTCGGGCAGACACGCTTTACGCCCCATTCTTCCTTGGGCATTGCATTTCCCTCTGGCAACTGTGCTCTTGTCGACGATCTGCGCCACCTGCCATAAGACGAAACAGGTGTCAAAGGCTTTAACGGGCATGGCGCCATGGATGGAACGGAATGCGATATGGGCCAACACCTGCTGCCGGGCAACCCCCCGATCGAGATCACGCTGCGTCGCTCCCCCAGGGCGCGCCGGATTTCTCTGCGGGTGTCCTCGCTTGACGGGCGGGTGACGCTGACCTTGCCCCGTGGCGTGGCCGAACGGACCGCACTGGAATTCGCCCATGAAAAGGCCGATTGGCTGCGCAAACAGCTTGGCCGGCAACCAGACACGGTGCAGGTGCGAATCGGTGTGGACCTGCCCGTCGAGGGGCAGGTCCTGCGCGTGGCCCCCGGCACAGGCAGGCGGATCATCGACCGGGACGGCGTGCTGCACGTGCCCGGACCACAACAGACGGCGGCACGGCGGTTGCAGGGCTGGCTCAAGACGCGGGCGCGCGACCGGCTGGCCGAGGCATCGGACCGGTATGCCGCCCTGTTGGGGCGCTCGTATCAGCGTCTGACATTGCGCGATACGCGGTCACGTTGGGGCTCGTGTTCGCATGATGGCGGGCTGATGTATTCCTGGCGGCTGATCCTGGCCCCGTCCGAGGTTCTGGAATATGTGGCCGCGCATGAGGTCGCCCATCTTGCCGAAATGAACCACTCCCCGGTGTTCTGGGCGCATGTGAACGGGCTTTATCCGGACTACGCGGCGCCCCGACGCTGGCTGCGCGAGAACGGTGCCGGTTTGCACCGCTACAGGTTTGAGGATTGACCTGTCACCCCTTTGTGATCACAAACAAGTCATGACACCCGCCACCCGAACAGAAAGTGCCCCGTCGGCCCATGACACCGTCTATCGCGGCCTGCGCGGTCGGATCATGCACGGAGAGTTGAGCCCCGGTCAGCCACTGACCCTGCGCGGGATCGGCGCGGAATACGGTGTCTCGATGACCCCCGCACGAGAGGCCGTCCGCCGCCTTTCGGCCGAGGGCGCGCTGAGCATTTCCAGTTCGGGACGGGTGACCGCCCCCGAGCTTGGCCATGAACGGATCGAGGAGCTGGCGGCGCTGCGCTCCCTGATCGAAGTGGAACTGGCCAGCCGTGCCCTGCCCCGCGCGCACATGGCCCTGATCGACCGGCTGCAAAGCATCAATGCGCGCATCTCGGATTGCATCGCCCATCAGGACGCGGTCGCCTATATCCGGTCAAACCTCGAATTCCACCGCACGCTTTACCTGCGTGCTCAGGCCCCGGCGATGCTGGCCATGGCGGAAACCGTCTGGCTGCAACTCGGGCCGACCATGCGCGCGCTTTATGGCCGGCTGCGCCACAAGGAGCCGCCCCGCTATCACCGTCTCATCATCTCGGCACTCAAGGCCGGGGATGAGCCGGGGCTGCGTCTTGCGGTGCGCTCGGATGTGACGCAAGGGCTGAAAATGTTGCTCGGATAGGCCGGCATGACCGAGAATGCCCATTTGCCCGGACTTCTGATTGCGCTTGGCCTTTTGTTCCTAGCCGGGCTGGCGGCGGATTCCATCGGGCGCAAGACCCCGCTGCCGCGTGTCACTTTACTTCTGGCGTGCGGCCTTCTGATCGGGCAGCCCGGTCTGGATCTGATCCCGCCCGAGGCCGAGGCGCTCTATGATTTCCTGGCCATCACGGCCTTGACCATGGTGGCCTTTCTGCTGGGCAGTTCCCTGACACTGGCCAAGCTGAAACAGCACGGCCGGGCCATTTTCCTCATTTCGCTTGGCATCGTTCTGGTCACGCTGGCTGTGGTGGGGGGCGGGCTGTGGTTGATCGCGGTTCCCGCCCCGGCGGCGTTGATGCTGGGGGCCATAGCAACCGCCACCGCCCCCGCCGCCACGCAGGATGCGCTGCATCAGTCAGGCCGCTCCGGGCCGTTCGTCGACCGGCTCAGGGGGATCGTGGCCATCGATGACGTCTGGGGCCTTCTGGTGTTTTCTCTGGCGATCGCGATCGCGCATGGCCTGAACGGGACGGCCCATATCGGCCACCTGATCGACGCGGGGCGCGAGATTTTCGGCGCCATCCTGCTCGGCCTTGCCGTGGGGCTGCCCGCAGCCTACCTGACCGGCCGGCTGAGCAAGGGGGATCCCCTGATGTCAGAGGCTTTGGGCATCGTCTTTCTGACCGCCGGGCTGGCGATCTGGCTCGAACTGTCCTTCCTGATCGCGGGCATGACAGCGGGGGCCATCGTGGCCAATCTTGCGCGTCATCACGACCGGGCCTTTCACGAGATCGAGCATGTGCACTGGCCCTTCATGCTGTTGTTTTTCATTCTTGCGGGCGCGTCACTGGACATTGCGCAACTGGCTGCAGCGGGCGGCGTGGGCGCGGCCTATGTCATCCTGCGTATCGTTTCGCGTATCGCGGGAGGGTGGATCGGCGCGATGCTGGCCGGGGCCGAGCGCGCGCATCGCCCTTGGTATGGCGTGGCGCTGTTGCCGCAGGCGGGCGTCGCCGTGGGCATGGCGCTGGTCGCCGCGCGGGAGTTTCCCGAGCATGCCGGGCTGATCCTGACGATAACGGTCGGCACGACGGTGGTCTTCGAATTGATCGGGCCGGCGGCCACGATCATGGCCGTGCGCCGCGTCCAGAAAACCTGAGCACCCGCGTCAGGCCGCCAACCCCTTGGACCCCATGCCGAGAAACTTCTCGCGCCGGTCCCGGATCAACTCTTCGGGGCTCTTGCCATCCAACTCTTCGAGCATGCCGGCAATCGCCTTGCCCACCGCGGCAATCGTCGCGCCCGGGTTACGGTGCGCGCCACCCATCGGCTCGTCAATGACGCGGTCGGCCACGCCCAGCTTTATCAGGTCCTGCGCGGTCAGGCGAAGCGCCTCGGCGGCCTCGCGCATCTTCTCGGAATCCTTCCACAGGATGCTGGCGCAACCTTCGGGGCTGATGACCGAATAGACCGAGTGTTCCAGCATCGCGACCCGGTTGGCACTTGCAAAGGCCACCGCCCCGCCCGAGCCGCCTTCGCCGATGATGACACTCACAAGCGGCGCACCAAGACGCAGGCACATTTCCGTCGAGCGCGCGATCGCCTCGGACTGGCCACGCTCCTCTGCGCCCTTGCCGGGATAGGCCCCGGGCGTGTCCACCAGCGTGATCACCGGCAGGCCGAACCGGTCCGCCATATCCATCAGGCGGATGGCCTTGCGATACCCCTCGGGACGGGCCATGCCGAAATTGCGTTCGATCCTGCTTTTCGTGTCATTACCCTTTTCATGGCCAATAACCATGACCGGCCGGTCGTTGAACCGCGCCAGCCCACCCATGACGGCATGATCGTCGGCGAAATTCCGGTCCCCGGCCAGCGGCGTGTATTCGGCAAACAAGGCCTCGATATAGTCCTTGCAATGGGGGCGTTCAGGGTGGCGGGCCACCTGGCATTTCCGCCACGGCGTCAGATCCTTGTAAAGGTCGCGCAGCATGTCGGCGGCCTTGCGATCCAGCGCGCCGGCCTCGTCCTCGACATCCATACCCTCGCTGGCGCGGGCCATCGCCCTGAGTTCTTCGGCCTTGCCTTCGATCTCGGCCAGCGGTTTTTCGAAGTCGAGGTAGTTTGTCATGCCTGCACTCCTGTCTGGGTCAAGGGCATATATTGAATGGGCAGGGCCTTTCAACTAGCTTTCGATCTCGCATCGACCCGCGCGGGACAGTTACCTGAATGTATATATACTTGAATTCATATGCATCCTGATGTATATAGGCAATATGACAACCGCGCGGTGCTTGATCCGCCGGGCTTCGATGATGCGGTAGAAGCGGCCTTTGACGCGCTCTCGCGGACCTGCCTTCAGAACATTCTGATGCTGTATGAAGAGCTGGTTCTGAACGAGCCCGACATGGCCGAAGCCTGCGGCCTGATGGACGACCGCTACGAGGTGTACGCGATGAAGATCGGACAATGCCCGTCCCACCGTCTGGCCGTGTCGGTGGATCGCAGCGGCGAAAACCCGCCCCCGGTGATCGTGCATGGCCCCGTGCCCACGCGTCGCGCCTGCGAGGGCGCCCGCCGCCTGACCCGCCTGCACCGCGCCCTGATCGACCCTGTATGGGAGCCCTACGAATGACCCGTTCCATAAAAGACCGCCTGCTGGACAAGGATCCGGACCTGCGCGCCGCCTACGACGCCAACGCGCCCAAGCGTGAATTGGCCCTTGCCCTGCGCGCCCTGCGCAAATCCGTCGGTCTGAGCCAGGTTGAACTGGCCGAACGCGCCGGGTTCACGCAACCGCACGTCTCCAAGATCGAGGCCGCCAGCGGGCCGATGCCCACCACCGCCGTGATCCAGCGCTACGCCGCGGCCTGCAACGCCAAGACGCGGATCGAATTCGTGCCGGCCGATCAATGCGCGGACGAGCGCGACAACGACTATATCGCGATGGCCATGCTGGCATGACACCCGAACAGGCGCTGTTCTGGCAGAACGCGCTGACCTTCGCGGGCGTGGCCAGCCTGTCGGTGCCCGCCCTGTCGCTCAATCGCCGCAAGAAGAACCTTGCCCGGCTCAAGGCCATCCTGACGCGGCGGCGGGATCAGGACACTGCCGCCGACCGCGCCGCCCGCCGCAAAAGCGAAGAAGAGGCCAACGCCCTGTCCGACTGGCGACTGATCGACGAGGCATGCCTTTACCTGGGCTACGCCCTGATTTTCGGCGCGTCGGTCTGGCGGCTGCTTTGATGCGCTATTGCGCCATCAGGAACGCCGCCACCGCCTGGTAGGCCGGCAGCGA
>JANSYB010000055.1 GCA_024742655.1 Paracoccaceae bacterium
CTGCTGACCAATACACAACAGATCGAACGCCGCCGCCGCCTGTTCGATTCCGTGCTCGGATCGGTGTCTTCGGGGGTGGTCGGGCTGGATGCCAAGGGGCGCGTGACCTTCGTCAACCGCGCGGCGGAACGCCTGCTGGACTGGCAGGAAGATCAGCAATCGCTTGCGCTGAGCGTGGCCATGCCCGAGTTCAATGCCCTGTTCGACCGCCTCAAGGCCAGCAATACCGGCTTCGTTCAGGAAGAGATCAAGGTCAGCCGGGGCGGGCGCATGGAAAACCTGCTGGTGCGGATGTCCACGCGCCGCAACGAGGATGGCCGGCGAGAGGGCTATGTGGTGGCCTTCGACGACGTGACCGACCTTGTCACCGCGCAACGCATGGCGGCCTGGGGCGACGTGGCGCGCCGCATTGCGCATGAGATCAAGAACCCCCTGACGCCCATTCAGCTGTCGGCAGAGCGGATCAAGCGCAAGTTCACCCGACTGCTGGACGAAGAGCAGGCCGCAAGCCTGGAACAACTGACCGATGTGGTCGTCCGGCAAACCAATGACCTGCGCCGCATCGTGGACGAATTTTCCAAATTCGCCCGCATGCCCGAGCCCCAGACCCAGACCGAAAGCCTGACCAGATTGCTGCGCGAGGCGGTGTTGCTGCAAGAGGCCGGCCAGCCGGAGGTGCAGTTCGACTGCGCTCTGGATGCGGATGACCTGTGGGCCGAGGTCGACGCCACGATGATCAGTCAGGCCCTGACGAACCTGATGAAGAACGCCGGTGAAGCCATTGAAAGCCTGCAGGAAAAAGGTGCTCCCGAGGATCATGAGCCGCAGATTCGCGTCACCAGCGGCATCGAGGACGGGATGGCCGTGATCCGCATCGCCGACAATGGCGTGGGCTTGCCAGAGGATCGCTCGCGCCTCTTCGAGCCCTACGTGACAACACGCGAAAAGGGCACCGGGCTGGGCTTGCCGATCGTCAAGAAGATCATCGAGGAACATGGTGGCTCGCTGGCGCTTGAGGATGCGCCGGCATTCGGCGCGGGCGCGCGCCCGGGCGCCATGGCCGTTTTGCGCCTGCCGCTGAGCGCGGCGGAAGATTTCGAACCCGAAGAGAAACAGGCTGTATGAGGGTGGTATGAGCGATATTTTGATTGTGGACGACGAACGCGATATCCGCGAACTGATTTCGGATATCCTGCAGGATGAGGGTTTCACGACCCGTCTTGCCGGAAATTCAGACGATGCGATGGCCGCGATCGCGGAACAGCAACCCGGCCTGCTGATCCTCGATATCTGGCTCAAGGACAGCAACATGGACGGGATCGACATCCTCAAGGCGGTCAAACGCGACTACCCCGAGGTGCCCGTGGTCATCATTTCGGGGCATGGCAATATCGAGATCGCTGTCGCGGCCATCAAGCAGGGCGCCTATGACTTCATCGAAAAACCGTTCAACATCGACCAGTTGCTGGTGGTCATCCGGCGCGGCATGGAAACCAGCCGCCTGCGCCGCGAAAACCTGGCGCTCAAGCGTCAGGGCAGCGGACCGGCAGAGATGCTGGGCGACAGCCCGGCCTTCCGCACGCTGATCGGCCAGCTCGACAAGGTCACGAAATCCAACGGGCGCGTGATGCTGTCGGGTCCGGCCGGGTCGGGTAAGGAACTGGCCGCGCGCTATATCCACGCCAATTCGAACCGGGCCCAGTCCCCGTTTGTCTGCGTCGGCTGCGCATCGATCGAATCCGACCGCATGGAAGAGGTGCTGTTCGGGCGCGAAGGCGAAGACGGGATGCAGACGGGCCTTCTGGAAGAGGCCAATGGCGGCGTGATCTATTTCGACGAGGTGGCCGACATGCCGCTTGGCACCCAGTCCAAGATCCTGCGTGTTCTGGTCGATCAGACCTTCCTGCGCGTGGGTGGGAATGAAAAGGTCCAGGTCGATCTGCGGGTCATTTCCTCGACCAGTCGGAATCTCGAGGCGGAAATCGAGGCCGAGCGCTTCCGTCGCGAACTGTATCACCGGCTCAACGTGGTGCCGATCGACGTGCCCAGCCTCGAGGACCGGCGCGAGGACATCCCGCTTCTGGCCGAGGATTTCATCGCCGCGCTCAACCGCGAGCAGGGCCTGCCCCTGAGAGGCCTCAGCAGCGAGGCCGGGGCGCTCTTGCAGACGATGAACTGGCCCGGAAATGTCCGCCAGCTGCGCAACGTGATCGAGCGGGTGCTGATCCTCGGCGACAGCAGCGGCGAGATCGAGGCCCAGGAAATCCCGGGCGAGACCGAAGGGCCAAGGGATGACGGCCGCGTCGTGCTGTCCACCACGGTGGCGACCATGCCGCTGCGCGAGGCCCGCGAGGCGTTCGAGCGCGAATACCTTGTCACCCAGATCAACCGCTTCGGCGGCAATATCAGCCGCACGGCGGAATTCGTCGGCATGGAACGCAGCGCGCTGCACCGCAAGCTGAAATCCCTGGGCGTTGTGACCGGGGCCAAGGGCGCGCGCGCCGAGGCCGATGGCACGGAGGCCGCAGCGGGCTGACCGCACCATTCTCGAGCCCCCGTTTCTTCTGGCTGAAAATATCCCCGCCGGAGGCTGCCCCACGCGCGGCCCGAGCGCCACGCCGAACAACCCACGTCGCGCCGGCCATATGGCCCCGAGGCGGCGCGACCGCGACGCCGAGACAGGCTGCGCGCCGCAGGCGCACCTTACGGGTCACCGGATACGGCTATCCCGGCGTGACGATCTGGTAGCGATCCCCCCTGATCCGGATTGCACAGGAGCGGTCACTGAGCGGCGGGAAGACGCGTGTGGCCGAAATGGTCGTCTGTTCGATCACCTGCGGGCTGCAGGCCGGCACGCGCACCCTGGCATATCCCTTACGCTCCATGCACTGGGTCGTGACCTCGTTGCGCAGCCCCTCGTTGACGTCGTAACTCTCCCATCGGCCCGGCGAGATCAGGATGCGCTGCGAGGTGCAATACCCGGTGGCGGTGCAGATCGTCCTGGTATCATAGACCGGTGGGATATAGCGCGTGCGCATCGCCACCGGCACCTTGGCCAGCGCCTCGACCCTGCAATCGGTACGGTCGTTTTCCATCCGCGCCACGCTGGCACCCTCGCGGTAATACACGCTCAACGGAAAACACCCGCTGAGTGTCAGCAGCGAAATACACAGGAAAATCAGGTGTCCGGGCCTCATCCTCGCATTATAGCCGCCGCAACCGGCACAGACAAAGCAATTGACCGCGCATGCCCCATCTGTCATGCCTCGGCCCCGGACGACGCAGCGTGAGGCAACGCCCATGAAGGTCATCATCTGCGGTGCAGGCCAGGTGGGCTGGCAGATCGCGCGCCACCTGTCGGGCGAAAAGAACGACGTCACCGTCGTGGACAACAACCCCGACCTGGTGCGCCGCGCCACCGAAACGCTGGATGTGCAGGGGATAACCGGTTTCGCCAGCTATCCCGACATCCTGGATCGCGCCGGAGCGCGCGACGCCGACATGATCATCGCCGCCACCTATTCGGACGAGGTCAACATGGTGACCTGCCAGGTGGCGCATTCGGTCTTTTCCATTCAGCGCAAGATCGCGCGCCTGCG
This sequence comes from Paracoccaceae bacterium, assembly GCA_024742655.1. Lineage (GTDB taxonomy): Bacteria > Pseudomonadota > Alphaproteobacteria > Rhodobacterales > Rhodobacteraceae > Roseovarius. The sequence continues at coordinate 3,600 of JANSYB010000055.1, forward strand.
CGCGCAATCCTATCTCGACGCGATCTATTCCGACCTCTACCGGCGCGATCACATGCCCATCGACGTGGTGATCAGCCCCGAAAAGGAGGTGGCCGAGGCCGCCATGCGCCGTCTTGCGGCCCCCGCGGCCTTTGATACCGAGACGTTCATGGCCGGCAAGGCGCAGCTTCTGGGTCTGCGCCTGCAGGACGACTGCCCGGTGCTCAACACGCCGCTGCGACAGCTGACGGACCTGTTCTCGACGCTGCGGGTCGTGGTTCTTGCCATCCGCCGAGAGGGGCGCCTCTTCGCGCCCGAGGCCGGCGATCAGCTGTTCGCCGGAGACGAGGCCTATCTCTTTGCGCCCATCGAGGACATTCCGCGCACGCTGGAGGTTTTCGGCAAGTCGCAGGCGGCCCAGGAACGGCTGGTGATCATCGGGGGCGGCAATATCGGGCTTTCGGTGGCCCAATCGCTCGAGGCGCGCGGCAAACGCAGCCGCGCCAAGGTGATCGAACGCAACCGCCAATGCGCCGAGCGCGCGGCCGATGCGCTGGAGCGCACCATCGTGCTGAACGGCGACGGGCTGGATTCCGCGCTGTTGAACGAGGCCGGCATCGCGCGGGCCGACGCGGTGCTGGCGGTGACGGATGACGACAAAACCAACATGCTGGCCGCCGTGCGCGCCAAGGCGGCGGGCTGTCCCTATGCCATCGCGCTGATCAACGACCCCACGCTTCTGCCGCTGATGGAGCCACTGGGCATCGACGCCTATATCAACCCGCGCGCCACCACGGTCAGTTCGATCCTGCGCCATATCCGGCATGGCAAGGTCCGGGCGGTCTATTCGATCGGCGATGCCGAGGCCGAGGTGATCGAGGCCGAGGTGATGTCGACCTCCTCCATCGCGGGCGCGGAAATCCGCGAGGTCGACTTTCCCGAAGGTGTTCTGGTCGGCGGTATCCTGAAGGACGGCAAGGTGATCAAGCCCACCGGCAGTGCCCGGGTCGAGGCGGGCGATGTGATCGTCCTGTTTGCTCTGGCGGACGACGTGGCGCAGGTCGAGCAGCTGCTTCAGGTCTCGATCGACTTTTTCTGATCCGATGAACGTGCGGCTTCTGAGCTTCCCCCTGATCCTGGTGCTGACCGGCATGGCCTCGCTGGCGATGCTGGGCCCGGCGCTGCATGCCCTTGTCCAGCAGGATCACAGCGTCGCGCGGGCGTTCTTCTACTCCAGCGTGCTGGGCATGGCGCTGGTGCTGATCATCGGGCTGGCGATGTCCGGGCGCCAACGCGGCGACCAGAGCGATCTGGAAAACCTGGCCTCGCTGTTTCTGGGGTACACCGCGTTGCCTGTCTATCTGGCGTTGCCGTTCTACGAGGGGCTTGAGACGACGCGCTTCGTCAATGCCTATGTCGAAATGGTCTCGGCGCTGACGACAACGGGGGCGACCTTGTTCGACCCGCCGTCGCGGCTTGTGGACAGCCTGCATTTGTGGCGCGGCATCGTGGGATGGCTGGGCGGGCTGATGATCTGGGTCACCGCCTCTGCCGTTCTGGCGCCGCTCAATCTCGGCGGCTTCGAGGTCACTGCGAGCGCGGAGCCAGGGCAGGGCGGCGATACGCGCCTCAACCGGTTCGAGCGCGCCAGCGCAGCCAAGCGGCTGGCACAGGTGACCCGAACGCTTGGACCGATCTACATCGGTCTGACCAGCGCCATCTGGGTGATGCTGATGGTCGGGGGCGACCGGCCATTGGTGGCGGCGATCCATGCCATGTCCACCATGGCCACCAGCGGCATTTCCCCAATTGGCGGTCTGGACGGGGCCGGGTCCGGCTATGGCGGCGAGGCGGTGATCTTTCTGTTCATGCTGTTCGCCTTGTCGCGCCTGACCTTTTCGACCGACACGATCACCTCGGCCCGCACCGGCCTGTTGAAGGATCCCGAGTTCCGCATCGGCTGTGCGCTCGTGATCGGGGTGCCGCTGCTGCTGTTCTCGCGGCATTGGCTGGGGGCGTTCGACGTGGACGAGGTGGAGAACCTGCAGATGGCGCTCAGCGCGCTGTGGGGCGGGATGTTCACGGTGCTGTCGTTCCTGTCGACCACCGGATTCGAGAGTGCCGCCTGGGACGAGGCCCGCGCGTGGTCCGGCCTCGACACGCCCGGCCTTGTTCTGCTGGGCCTGGCAATGGTGGGGGGCGGCGTGGCCACCACGGCGGGCGGGGTGAAGCTGTTGCGGGTCTATGCGCTCTACCTCAACGGGCAACGCGAGATGGAACGCCTCGTGCATCCGTCCTCGGTGGGGCGTGCCGGCGCGGCCAGCCGGCGCATCCGGCGCCAGGGAGCTTTCATCGCGTGGATCTTCTTTATGCTTTTCGCGCTTTCACTGGCACTTGTCAGCGTCACGCTCGCCGCACTGGGGCAGGGCTTCGAAGAGGCGATCATCCTGGCTGTCGCGGCCCTGTCCACGACCGGCCCCCTGACGCAGGTGGCCGGCGACACCCCGATCACGCTGATCGAGATGGGAACCGCGGCCAAGCTCGTCTTTTCCGCCGCCATGGTGCTGGGGCGCCTCGAAACCCTGGCCATCATCGCGCTCTTCAACCCCGGTCTGTGGCGGGATTGAACCAAGGCTTGACCGGGCCGGCCCAACGATTTGATTTTTGGGCTGGAAACTCCGGCGCGTGCAAGACATACTCCCCCCCGAGGGAGAGAGCGCCGGCACGCGGCGCAAGCAAGAACAAAGGCTTATTCAAATGGCAAGCGATAGACAGAACCTGCAGGACGCATTTCTCAACCAGGTTCGCAAAACCAAGATCCCTGTGACCGTTTTCCTGATCAACGGCGTAAAGCTGCAGGGCGTGATCACGTGGTTCGACAATTTCTGCATTCTGCTGCGCCGTGATGGTCAATCGCAACTGGTCTACAAGCATGCCGTTTCGACAATCATGCCGTCGCAGCCCGTCAACCTGTATGACGGTGACGAGGCGTCTTGACGCAGACTGACGACCCGGTCACCCGCGCCTGGGTGCTGCACCCCGATATTCCGTCTCAGGACAAGGCGCGCGCGCCCGATCTGGCCCTCGAGGAGGCCGTGTCCCTGGCCCATGCGCTGCCGGGACTTGAGGTTCTGGGCGGGACTGTCGTGCGTCTGGCCCGGCCGCATCCCGGCACCTTGTTCGGCAAGGGCAAGATCGAGGAACTGCACCGGCTGGTCGAGGACGAGGAACTGGAACTGGTGCTGATCGACGGGCCGGTCAGCCCGGTTCAGCAACGCAACCTGGAAAAGGCACTCGGCGTCAAGCTGCTGGACCGGACCGGGCTGATCCTGGAGATTTTCAGCGACCGGGCCGCCACGCGCGAGGGTGTGTTGCAGGTGGAAATGGCCGCGCTCAGCTATCAGCGCACGCGGCTTGTGCGGGCCTGGACGCACCTGGAACGACAGCGGGGCGGGCTGGGATTCGTTGGCGGGCCGGGCGAGACCCAGATCGAGGCCGACCGCCGCGCCATCGACGAACAGCTGGTCCGGCTGCGCCGCCAGTTGGACAAGGTCGTCAAGACCCGCAGCCTGCACCGCGCCGCGCGCGCCAAGGTGCCGTTTCCGATCGTGGCGCTGGTCGGCTATACCAACGCGGGCAAATCCACGCTGTTCAACCGGCTGACCGGGGCCACGGTCATGGCCAAGGACATGCTCTTTGCCACGCTCGATCCCACCATGCGCAAGATCGCGCTGCCCGGGGGCGGGCCGGAGGTGATCCTGTCGGACACGGTGGGGTTCATCAGTGATCTGCCGACCGAACTGGTCGCGGCCTTTCGCGCCACGCTGGAAGAGGTGACAGCGGCCGATCTCATTGTGCATGTGCGCGATATCTCCCATCCCGAGACCGAGGAACAGGCCGCCGATGTGCGCGACATCCTGGAAGGGTTGGGCGTGACCGAAACCACCCCGCAGATCGAGGTCTGGAACAAGATCGACCGGCTGGACGCCGAGGACCGGCAGGGCGTGATGAACCGCGCCGCCCGCGATGAGAATGTTCAGGTCCTGTCGGCCATCACCGGCGAAGGGATGGACGATCTCAGCGCCGCGATCATTGCCCGGCTCTCCGGCACGACCCATCTCACCGACCTGCACCTTGGGTTCAGCGAGGGGCGCAAACGCGCGTGGCTGTTCGAGAAAGGGCTGGTCGAGGACGAAACGCAGGACGAGACGGGCTATGCGCTGAAAGTGCGGTGGACCCCGATGCAGCAAGCCCAGTTCGACAGCATGTAAGCAGCAAAATCCACCCCGGCGGCGACACCGCGGGGTGTTCGGGACGATCCGTAGGATCGGTCAGATCAGAACCAGCCTTGAATGCCCCGGGACGCGCCCGAAATATCCTGCCCGATGCCGTCGACGGTTGCACAGCCCGCAAGGGTCGCGATCAGCGCGAGCGCAACGATTTTCTTCATGACTCCTGCCTCTCAGGTTGCGTTTGCCTGTATGTTTCAGTCTGCCTCGTGCCACCATACCTCGGGGAGGAACCAGATCCCGTCCCCGTAGATCGGCAGCTTGTCCTTCGGATAGCGCAAATCGCTGGAATGGGCAATCCGACCCACGGAATATTGATGAATCGGAATGACATAGCGACCGGAAATCAACACCCGGTCCAGCGCACGGACGGCGGCGGTGAAATCCTCTCTTGTGGTCGAAGACAGCATCGCGTCGATCATCGCCTCGGCGGCTGCCGATTTCATGCCCATCAGGTTCCGGCTGCCGGGCTGGTCGGCATATTCGGCCCCCCAGTAATACGTCTGTTCGTTGCCCGGGCTGAGCGAAAACGCGCGCCGGAAAAAGGTGAGGTCGAAATCAAAGTTGCGCTCACGCTCGGCATATTGGGCGGAATCGGTGGTCTCGACCGACAATTTGATGCCGAGGCGCTCCAACGCCTGCGCATAGATATCCATATAGGCCTGCGCCTGTTGCAGCAGACCGTCGCGACGCAACAGGACCTGCAATTCCAGCGTCTCGCCCTCCGCGTTGCGCAGCACGCCCTCCTGAACACTCCAACCCGCGTCGTTGAGTAGTTTCATCGCCTTGCGGATATTGGCGCGGTTGCGCTTGGAGCCGTCCGATTGCGGCAGCACGTAGCCTTCGAGCGCGCCGGGCAGCAGGCTGTCGGCGAAGGGGTCCAGCAAATCACGCACCCGCCCTTTGGCCGGGCCGGGGCGCATGCCCAGAACGGAGCCCGAGAAGTAAGAGGTTATGCGCGGTTGCCGGCCACCGGTCAGCGTGTCGTTGATGAATTCGAAGTTGAAGGCATGGATCAGCGCGTCGCGCACGCGCCAGTCATCCAGAGGCGCACGCCGCGTGTTGAACACGAATCCCGTCATGCCCGAGGGTTTC
>JANSYB010000051.1 GCA_024742655.1 Paracoccaceae bacterium
CGAGGGCGCCGGCAGCCCGGCCGAGATCAACCTGCGCGCGGGCGACATCGCCAATATGGGGTTCGCCGAGGCGGCGAACGTCCCTGTCGTGCTGGTGGGTGATATCGACCGGGGCGGTGTCATCGCGCAGATCGTGGGCACACAGGCGATCCTGCCCGATAGCGATGCGGCGCGGATCAGGGCCTATGCCATCAACAAGTTCCGCGGCGATGTCAGCCTGTTCGATGACGGGCTGACTGCCATCACATCCCGCACCGGCTGGCCGTCACTGGGCGTGATCCCGTGGTTTGCCGACGCGTGGCGCCTGCCCGCCGAGGACGTGATGGACATTCGCAGCACCCCGGGCGGGCAATTCAAGGTGGCGGTGCCGCGTCTGGGCCGGATCGCCAATTTCGACGATCTCGACCCGCTGTCGTCAGAACCGCAGGTCAGCGTCGAGATCATCGAGGCCGGGCGGCCCCTGCCCGGCGACGCCGATCTGGTGCTGATCCCCGGCAGCAAGTCGACCATCGCGGACCTTGTCCATTTCCGGACGCAGGGCTGGGATATCGATCTTGCCGCGCATATCCGGCGCGGCGGGCATGTGATGGGCATCTGCGGCGGCTACCAGATGCTGGGCCGGACCATCGCCGACCCCGACGGGATCGAAGGGGAACCCGGCACGGTAGAGGGGTTGGGGCATCTGGACGTGCACACGGTCATGAAACCGCAAAAGCACCTTGCCCTGACAGAGGCCACCCTGCGCGCCACCGGCGCCGCCGTGCAGGGCTACGAGATTCATTTGGGCGAGACCACGGGCCCGGATTGCGCACGCGCCTGGCTGGAGGTGCGCGGCCGCCCCGAGGGCGCGGCCAATGCCACGGGACGGGTGCAGGGCTGTTACCTGCACGGGTTGTTCGCGTCGGACAGGTTTCGGACCGATTTCCTCGCAGGGCTCGGGGCACGGTCCGATCTGAGGTTCGATGACCAGGTCGAGCATACGCTCGACGCGCTCGCCGATCACCTGGAACAGCACATGGATCTTGACCTGCTGTTGGAACTCGCCGCGCCCGTCTGATAGCCCGGGGGGTCGGGCGGCTCAGTCGAAATCCTGGCTCATCAGCGCGCGATGGATCTCGCGCCGGACGAGTTTGCGCACGTTGCGCGTGATCCGTTCGCCAAGCGCGCCCTGCAATTCCTCGCGCACGATGTTGCTGACCAGATCGCGCAGCGCCTCTTCATCCAGGATCGCGTCGTCGGCATACCACTCATCACCGCTGCGACCACCATCTGCCGGTGGTGGCGTCGCGCCGATGGGATGTTCCCCGGGTTTCTCGGCCTCGACCGAAACAGGCTCAGGCTCAGGGTCGCTCAGGATTTCGGCCTCGTCCGCGGGCTTGCCGCCTGGCTCGACCGTGGCGTGATCGACCCATGGCAGGGCCGAAACCGGACCACCGGCATACGCGTCGCCGGATTCGCCGTCGGGCTCCCACTGATCGTCACGGGCCGCAACCGCGGCTTCGACCTCGGCGATCCGGGTTTCCAGATCCGTCGGTGTGGGACCGTCCTGATCGGATTGATCGGGCTGCGCCAGTTCAAGTTCGTCCAGACCATCCGCACTTTCGCCCGCGTCCTGACCGTCCGTTTCGGTCAATTCAAGCGACATGTCGTCCGTGGCATGAAGGCTATCGCCTTGCGGGGTGTCGGTGTTGATCTTGGCCGGCTCGGACAGGGGTTCGTCGTCCCAGGCCTCGCCTGCGTCGTCCTGCGCGGCCTCGGCCATTTCGGTCACGTCGTGGGTGTCTTCTTCGGGCTCGGATGTCTCCCAGGATTCGTCGTCGGTTTCATCCCCTTGCGCGAACCAGTCGTCACCGGCTTCTTCGTCGTCTTCGCCCTCGTCGTGACCGGCCGCCTCGAAATCCGTGGCATCGCCCCAGCTTTCGGTTCCGTCGGCCTCGTCCGTATCGGCCCAACGCCCCTCGTCCACCACCTCGTGATCGATACCGCCGGAGGACCAGCTGTCGTCCCGCGAGGGGTCTTCATCATCTTCCTGCGCCTCGGCCTCGAGGTCTTCGTTCATCGCCCCCGAGACATCGTCCCTGTCCTGTGCCTGTGATCCCCCGTCGTCATCCGATCGCGGGGAATCAATGCGGAAAGACGGCGTCAGAACAAGCTTGTCCTCCTCGGCGGGCGCCGCTTCTTGCGCACCCTTCTCTTGTGCTGGCTGCCCACGGTTCTCCGTGGAAACAAGACGGCGGATAGAGGACAGGACATCCTCGATTTCCACATTCGAGACGGGATCAGACATGCTCAACTACCATTCTTGCCTGCGCGCAGTGTAGCGGCCGGGCGGATTTCACACAATATACCCGTTAAGGTTTTAATCTTTACTGAGCGCGCGCAGAACACGGTCCAGTTTCTCGCCCTGTGGGCTGATCGGGACCGGGGCATCCTTGACGAGGTTGTAATAGGCCGCCGGATCATAGGTCTGAACATCCAGCCTGAGATCCTTGGCCGTCAGCTGGCCCATGGCTGCCAGTACCTCGTAGGCGGCGATATAGACATCGGCCTCGGCCGAGATCAGGTTCGCCTTGGCGTTCAGCAACTCCTGTTCGGAATCGAGCACGTCCAGCGTTGTGCGCGCGCCCAGCTTGGCCTCCTCGCGCACCCCGCGAAAGGCCACGTCGGCGGCACGCACCTGTTCACGGCTCGCCGTCTGGGTGGCCTGGGCCGCGCGCAGGACGGCATAGGCATTGCCGACATCCTGCATCACCCGGTGGCGGACGACGTGCAGATTGCCACGCGCCGCATCGCGCTGCGCCATGGCCTGACGCTTGAGCGAGCTCAGCAGACCGCCCTGGTAGATCGGCCCCCTGACACTCACGCCGAAACTGCCGGTGCGGCTGTAATCATCCTCGCCGATTTCGTCGGTGATGCCCAGGCGGCCCGTCAGGTTGACCTCGGGCTTCATCGCGGCCTCTGCGGCCAGGATGGTCAGATCCGCCGAGGCGACCTGCCGCTGCGCCTCCAGCATGTCGGGATGGCCACGCACGGCCACCGACTTGGAGACCTCCACATTTCCCGACAGGGCCGGCAACTGCCGCGGGGTCTGCAAGTTGCCGGGGCGGCGCCCCACGGCCGCGCGGAATTCCTCGATCGCCCGGGTCAGATCCCCCTGCGCCGAGGCAAGTCCGCTTTGCGCCGAGGCGACACGGGCCTCGGCCTGGGCCACGTCGGTGCGGGTCACCTCGCCCACTTCGAACCGGTCGCGCGCGGCGCGCAATTCCTGCCGCAAGAGGCGCAGGTTGTTCTGACGCAGGGTGACGAATTCGGCATTGCGACGCACGTTCAGAAACGCCCGAACACCGCGCAACAGAACCTGTTGCTCGATACTGCGCAACCTCTCGCGCGTCGCCAGCACGGTTTCCTTTGCGGCGTCCAGACGGAAACGTGTCCGCCCATGGTCGAACAGCAACAGCTCCATCGTCACCGAGAGTGCCGCATTGGTCGAGCCCGACGGAAAGATTCGCGCACCGCTGCGCGTGCGGCCGAAATCCCGGGTGAAATCGGCGGCCCAGTTGATGATCGGACGCAATTCCGCGACGATCTGCGCGACGTCCTCGTCGGCGGCGCGCAGCAGCGCGCGGTTCTGTTCAAGCAGACCACTATGGCGGTAGGCGCCGACCAGCGTCTCGGCAAGGCTTTCCGCCTTGAGCGTCACCGGGCTCGCTATCGCGATCACTCCGGCTATGGCGACCAGCCGGACGGACCGCATCAACCTGACCAACATGTCGTCTACTCCTAATGTATTGCTCACAGAGCGAATTCCGCCTCACTCACGAACCCGGGCAACACTGGCGCACCGGCATTGAACGCATACCGCCAGCTGATGTCACCATCGATCTTGTATCCGACCCGAACGACGCCCAGTGCGTTGTCGGAAAAGACACAGGCGATCCTGCCGCCATCCTTGAGCTGTTCGAGCAGGTCTTCGGGGATTTGCTCCACGGCCCCCTGCACAACGATCACGTCATAGGGGCCATGCTCCGGCGCGCCGGCCGCGAGGGGCCCCTCGTGCAGGATGACGTTGTCGGCCCCCTGCTCGGACAGGATCGTCTGCGCCTCGGCCACCATGTCGGCATTCTCTTCCACGGCCACGACCGCCTGGGCCATGCGCGCGATCACCGCCGAGGAATAGCCGAAAGCCGCCCCGATATCGAGAACCAGTTCATCCCCCGAAATATCCAGAGAATCCAGCATCTTGGCCAATGTACGCGGCTCAAGGATCACGCGCCCGCCGCCCAGGTCGAGGTTTTCGCCCACATAGGCCGCCTCGCGCAGCGGGCGCGGCACGAAGGCCTCCCGCGGCACCGACAGCATGGCGTCGATGATCGGGAACTTTGTCACGTCCGATGGCCGGATCTGGGTGTCGACCATCATCGTGCGTCGGGTTGCAAAGTCACTCATTGGCGGGTCCCGGACAGGCTGATTGCATATGGCGCATGTTCTGCCACATCCACCCCGAAGCGACAACGACAATATCAACACCGAACTGCAGCGCGGGATCGCAGGCCGGCGCCCTGCGGCAGGAACCGCGGCCACGTGATCGCGGTCAGCCCGCCCGGTGTGCCACGCCCCGCTCCTTTACCGCGCGACCGCGTTCAGGGTCTGGACATCCCCGGGACGAAACACTAATGAACCGGTCAGGCCTCCGGGCCCCACCACGGCGGCGAGTTGGCGGAGTGGTGACGCAGCGGATTGCAAATCCGTGTACACCGGTTCGATTCCGGTACTCGCCTCCAATAAAATCATTGACTTCGTGGCTTTTGGACGATTGTGAGAATGCAAGTGGACATATCTTGCTTTTGTTCTGCTCCCGATTTGGACCTGCGGGACTTCCCGGCAAAGCGACCCAGCTGACTGAAGACAGAGTAAGTTCTGATATAGAGGACTAAATTAAGCCGAATATTTTGCGGCTAGTAACATGTTGTTGTTTGATAGGCACCCATGCCAGTTGTGTAGCACGTGGTCGAGCTAGAATTGGCGGCTTCGTAGCCTTCTGCGAAACCATCAGCCGCAGCCGCGATTGAAGCGGCCAACGCTGCTTCTCGATCTTCAAGGCGTGCGACTTCTGATCGTATGCAATTGGAATATGCATCAGAATCCTGACTGTATCCAAAAGCGTCACACCGCTTTTGCGCCTCGGGCAATAGTCTTTGTAGTTGCTGCTCTGGTGTCTCGCAGCCTGACACTCCAAAAACAACGAAAATGATAGAAAGTTTCTTCAATGGGATTGCCTCATATTAGCACAGGTCGAGTTTCGGATATTGAGTGAATTTGGCTTTTTTTGAATATTTAAGAGCCCTGAAGTTATCATTTTACGCTGTGTTGGGATTACTTGCCTACAAAGGAGAGAAGGTTGAGGCGTCTAAACATTCTCAATCTGTTCCAAACTAGAGCAAAGTTGGACCCGAAGCCGCCGTTCGGTACGCTTCGAGTTGAACATCCGTTAAGTGCTGTCAGCGTTGATGTTTTTTCTGATCCGCAAACTTGTCCCAGACATGCATGCGACCTTTCTGCCGGGCGTCCGCAAGCCACATCTTTTTTCGTGCTCCCGCGACTTCGAGATGGCGATATTGGCCACCTGAGAATTTTGGCCAATCAATCGCCAAGCCCAAGCTAACCATTTCTGCCGACAGGTCACGACCGTCTTCAAGATAACACTTCGCTACCGTTCTACCGTGGGCGTCCTTTTCAAGTATTTCGGCCCGCACTTTGTGACCTTTGCATAGTTTAACCAATGCCCACTTGGCCTTTTGCCCGTAAGGGTGGTCAATCTCTGGGGCATCTATTCCAAACAGGCGAATTTGGGTCTTCTTAATAACTATTGAGTCGCCATCGATTATCCGTGCGGGACCTGATACTGACTCCGGAGCCTTAGCTGGCGAAGCAGTCGAGTGGTCGAAGGGTCGCGGCGTAACTGACTTGATTGAAGCTGGGCTTGTTCTCGAAAACGTCTCTTTCGGTGGAGCGGAGTAATGCTTCGCATCCTTGCCGCGAAAGTTAGTAAAAAGAGCGATCACTATTGCGCAAACCACAACGAAAGCCACAATCTCCAAGGCAAAAAACTCCTTTTGAAAATCTTCTCTGCGCTGCAAATGAGCAAACGAACTAACTCTGCCTTCAAGGGACACGTTAGGAGGTGCTTCTGTCAAGAGAACGATGCAAGCCACCGTCTAAACATTCGTGAAGCTTTCCGGCAATCTTCCCGCCGAGTCTAACCAGATAACTTCGAGAAGTCCGAGGCACACCAAATCTTAAAAATCCATATACACCAGTTCAATACCGGCACTGGCCTCCAATCTTCCCTTCCTGCAAGGCGCTCTTCCCGGCTGCCGACAGCCGCGGTGCGGAGGTTACTCCGCCGCGTTCTGTGACGCCGTTTCCATGCCCGCCAGTTCCCCCAGTGTCACCGGTTTCAATGGCGGGCGGATGCGGTAGTGGCCGGTCTCGTCCGGGGTTTGCCCGTTGGCCTCGGCCAGAAGCGCCGTGACGCTCAGCCCGCAATACCGCCCCTGGCAGGGGCCCATGCCCGCGCGGCCAAAGGCCTTGGTCTGGTTCGGCCCGAGGCATCCCAGCCCGGCATAGCTGCGAATATCGCCGGCCGTGACCTCCTCGCAGCGGCACACGATCGTGGAATCGGCGGGCAGGAGCGCCTCGGCGCAGGGCGGATAGGCCGCGTCGAGAAACGGGCGCACCGCCATCTCGCGCAACATGGCGGTGCGCAGGGGCGCGGCCTGCCGGTCACGCTCGGACGTGCTGAGGCGGCCCGCCTGCTCGGCCAGTTTCAGCGCCGAGAGACGCCCGGCGATCTCGGCCACGCCGGCCCCGCCGATCCCCGCGCCATCCCCGGCGATGAAGACGCCCGGCACGTCGGTTTCGCCCCAATCATCCACGGAGGGCACAAAACAGCCCTGCGCCGTGCTCCAGCGATGGGTGACGCCCAGTGACCGCGCGGCCTGCGTGTTGGGCACCACCCCGTGATGCAGGAACACCGTGTCGCAGGCGAGGCGATGCGTCCGGCCCCGGCGCGTGAAACACACCGCCTCGGCCCGGTCCGTGCCCTCGATGGCGATGTCGCGGGCAGCGGTGTAGCGCGGCACCCCCGCGCGGGTGATCTCGGCCAGCAGTTTCAGGCCCTTTGCCAGGTAGCGCCAGCCGCGCATGGCCCCGCCCAAGTGGCGCATCGCCCGGGTGATGTCGCTGCGTGTCTGGGTTTCGACCATCGCGGCGGGCGGCGTGCCCGCGCGCACCATCTGCGCCGCGATGAGATACAGCAACGGTCCCGAGCCCACCAGCACCGCCCGGCGCGCCAGCACGCCCGATTGTTTCAGCAGGATTTGCCCTGCCCCCGCGGCCATCACCCCCGGCAAGGTCCAGCCGGGCACCGGCATGGGGCGTTCCAGCGCACCGGTGGCCAGCAGCACCCTGTCGGCCATGATCTGCGCGCCCTGCCCGTCCCGGGTGTAGGAGATGCGAAACCCCTCCTCGATGGCCCAGACGACCGCGCCCGGGACATGATCGATCCCGTCCTGCCGCAGCCCGGCGGTCAGGCTGGCCCCATGCGCATAGTCAGGGCCCAGGATGTCACCGCGCAGCGGCGCCGCGCGATCCACATCGCGGTAGATCTGCCCCCCCGGGCGGGGTTGTTCATCCAGCACGGTGACCGACAGGCCCAGCCCGGCCGCCTTGGCCGCCGCCGCCATGCCGGCCGGCCCCGCCCCGATTGTCACGAGGTCACGCCGGGTCATCTTGGGCCTCGTGCGGTTTGGAGATTTTCAGGCCGTCAGATACCTCGATCATGCAGGCCTGCCGCACCACGCCGTCGATCTCGACAAGGCAGTCGAAACACGCCCCCATCATGCAGAACGGCGCCCGTGGCGCGCCTGACACGGGCGTGTGACGGAACACCTCAACCCCCGCGGCCAGAAGGGTGGCGGCCAGATTCGCGCCCTCGGGCAGGCTGAGAGGCATGCCGTCGAACGTCACCGTGACGCGCGGCGCATCGTCCAGCTCAAGAAACGGCGAAGCGGTCTTCACTGAACACCTCCAGGTCGGGCGCGGCCTCGCTGCCCTCAAGCCAGTCGGGCAGAAGGCGCGCATGGGCGGCGGCAAGGGTGATCCCGCTGTGACAGGTCACAAGGTAGGCACCCGGCATCTCGGCGCTTTGCTGGTAAATGGGCAGGCCATCGGGCGACAGCACCCGCAACGCGCCCCAGCTGCGCACCAGCTGCGCGCGGGCCAGTGCGGGATAGGCGGCGATCGCCTCGGCGGCCAGCCCCGACAGGCCCGGCTGCGTGACGCGGTCGTCATGGCCCACCTCTTCGTTGGTGGCGCCGATCTGGATGCCGCCCTCGTCGACCTGCCGCGCAATCAGCGAAGGGCGATTGATCAGTTTCGGCAGTTTCTCGGTGATCAGGACCTGCCCGCGTTGCGGGCGTATGGGCGCCTTGAACCCCATTTTCGGGCCAAGTTGCGCCGCACCAAGACCCGCCGACAGGATCACCTTGCCCGCACCAAGCGTGGTCCCGTCGGCACAGGTGATGACAAAGCCGTCCGGCTTGACCACATCCGTCACGGTCTTGCCGGTCAGCACCCGCCCGCCCATGCGGCGCACATCGGCGGCCAGCGACTTCAACAGCTTGAGCGGGTTCGCATGGCCGTCCTGGTGATGCAGAATCGCGCCGACGACCTTCGGACCGATATGCGGCTCTTCCTTGCGCAGGGCATTGTGGCCCAGAACCTCGAACGGGTAATCACCGCCCAGCTGTGTCTTCAGTATCTCGTATTTCTCAACCGTCGCCTGCAGTGTCTCTTCGGAAAAATGCAGGTCATAGCCGCCGTTTTGTTCCAGCGGTACGGGTTGGCCCGTGTTGTCGCCCAACTCCTCGGCGAACCCGGCCCAGATCGCGGCGGATTGCTGTGACCAGCGCGCATAGCGCGGCTGGTTCATGCCCTTGGACTGGACCCATACGAGGCCGAAATTGCCCCGGCTGGCCCGGAACGACCCGTCA
>JANSYB010000657.1 GCA_024742655.1 Paracoccaceae bacterium
AGCCGCAGGGTTTCGCGAAACACATCCCGCGACAGGCGCAATTTGCCCATGTCCGAAAACGACAGCGTGTCATCCTTGATGACCTGATCCGCCTCCTGCGCCAGCCTGTCCTGCCAGTCGGGGTAAAGCGCGAGCAGGTACAGCGCCCAGGCCAGCGCCGAGGCGCTGGTTTCATGGCCAGCGAGAAAGAAAATCGCCACCTGGTCGACCATTTCGGCGGTGTCGAACCGCTCACCCGACTGCGGGTCGGGTGTTGTCATGATCTTGGTGGCCAGATCGTCTGGCGCCGTGCCCGCCTCGATCTCGGCCATCCGGCGCTCTGTCATATGGGTGATCAATTCGCGGATCGTGGCCGCCGTTTCGCGCGTGCGCCGCCGGCGAAACCGCGGCAACCAACGTGGCAGGGGGACAAGAGCCGCGATATTGACGACCGGCTGCGTGCGCTGGTGTTCACGGAACTCGGCAAAGACACGGGCGGCCAGTTCATCCTCGATGGGCAGCGAAAACAGCGTGCGAAAGATGACGTCGGCGGCGACATGGCTGGTTTGCGCCTCGATCTCGAGCGGTTTGCCGTCGGCCATGTCCGCAAGCCGTGTCACCGCCCCCTGCCCGGCCTTCAGCATGGCCGGGAACGTGTCGCGCAGCCGTCCGCCCTCGAACGCCGGGTCGATGATGCGGCGCTGGCGTTTCCACGTCTCGCCATTGGTCACGAAGACCGAGTTGCCCAGCAGCGGGGTCAGCCCCTCGCGGATGCGGTCGGATTTGGGAAAATCGTCCGGCCGCGCCTTGAGCACCAGATCAACCAGCGCAGGCTGGTTGCACAGGTAGGAGCGAAAGAAGGGCGTGCGAAACTCGGCCATCCACGCGCGGTAGAGGCGTGCGGGTTGCGCCGACAGGATATCCTGCCGGAACAGGCGCATATACCGCCATAGCGATACGCGGCCCTGCCGTGCGGGTGGCTTGGGGGGCAAGGTCATGCCGCCATGCCCGTGTATTTCGAGGCCGCGATCTCGATCCGGCTGGGTGACGGGGCCCGATCGGCATAGCGTTCGGCCAGCGTCACGGGGCCCGCCGTGATCTGGAAATAATCGTAATCGCCCGGTCGGTCGAAGGCGCACAGATACTGGAAATGCAGCCGGAAAAAGCGCCAACGCAGTTCTTTCCAGCGCGCCGGGCTCAGGGTCTGCGTGAAGGCCGCCGAGATCACCAGCGGCCAACGCTTGTCCGCAGGCGCCACGCCCGACACGCTGACCGGATCGCAGAGTGCAAAGGCACAGCCATCGCCCGGTGCGGTGACATCGACCCATGTCAGATCGTTGCGCGCGGACAGGAAATGCAGATCGGCGCGAAGCCGGTGCGCCTCGGGCAGGAAAGAGACCATCGGCACCACCTGCCCCAGCGACAGGAAGGACAGCACCGGCCCGTCCTGCGGCAACCGCCCCTGCCGGATCAGATCGGCCAGGATCGACACGCCCAGATGCGCGCCCGAGGAATGACCGACGACCAGCACCTCTTCGACATCGGTTTGCAGGGCCTGTGCGATCTCGTCGGTGAACTCGGCCATGCGCGCCTCGAGTTCTGGCGGGTTGGCGCCCCTCGACTGGGCCGAGTAGGCGTAGTCGTGCATCAGGTAATAGGCAAAGAACTTGTTGTCCTTGCGCCTGAACCATTCCAGCACGAACGGCACCACGATCAGCCCCGCCCAGCCCGCCAGCGGGTGGATCAGGGCCAGTGCCCGGCCCAGCCCCCAGGCGATCAGCAACGCGATCCCTAGCTGCACCAGCAGAAAACCCACCGGATAAAGCGCCGCGATCACCGGCCCCTTGCGCAACCGCATCAGGCGGAAAAGCGCGCCGGAGCCGGTATAGGTCCAGGCGGTGCGGATCAGTTGCAGGTAGGTGCCGGGAATGCCGCGCTCCATGCTGTCGCGCACGATATCCGACCAGAC
>JANSYB010000018.1 GCA_024742655.1 Paracoccaceae bacterium
CTTTGCCCGCTGGGGCCGGCCGATCGTGCCGGTGATCTTCGGCGTCGATGACCGCACCCTGGAAACCGTCAAGGGCGCGATCGAGGCAGTGGTGCTGATGGCCGGGCACAGGATGGCCGAGACCGACCCGGAACTGGGCGCGAACCTGATGATCTTTTTCTTTCGGGAATGGGACGAGTTGCCCGAGGTGCCCAATCTCGACCGGCTGGTGCCGGATCTGCATCCGCTGGTGGAGCGCCTCAAGGCTGCCGACGCCAACCAGTACCGGGTGTTCCGTTTCGACGAGGCGGGGGCCATCAAGGCCAGTTTCGTCTTTCTGCGCATGGATCGCGAATTGTCGAGCCTGCCGGCCGACACGCTGGCCCTGGCACAGGTCGCGCAAACCATCGTGTTGTGGTCCGATACCGCGTTTACCGATCGCTCGCCGCTGGCCAAGGCGCCGGAGGGCAAGGTGATCCTGCGTCCCGACATCGGCGCCGTGATCCGTGCCGCCTACGATCCGGCCATGCCGGCGATGGCGCAGGATGCCAGCCACGCGCTGCGCCTGTCCGCGCGCCTGCAACAGACCTGAGACGCAACCCCGGGCCGCCCGGACGGGCATCGCGCAACAAAAAGGCGAGTTTTCCACAGGAAATCTTGGGTGGCGCCTTGACCGAATCTGCAGGATTGGCCTTATTCACCACCATATGTTGGGGGTAACGATATGAAGGCTACTATTTTTAGCTTTGTGTTGGGTCTGGTAACCATGTTCGCTGGCGCTGTGGCGGCGCAAACCTGTGGCGGGGTCTATACCGTCCAACGCGGCGACAGCCTGTCCATCATCGCCGACCGTTTGTACAAGAACGCAGGCATGTGGACGGCCATACATTCCGGCAATTCCTCGGCGATTGGGGAAAACCCCAACAGTATCCGGGTCGGCATGGCGCTGCAGCTGCGGTGCATCGACGGGCTGCCGACCGGACTGCCGGGCGGGCGCGATGTTCAGGAGGTGGCCGCAGCCGCGACCGACCCCGCCCCGCTCGTCGTGATACCCGGCTCGGCCGACAGCCGGCGCAAGATCGCGGTGCTGACCGGGTCGGACTTCGCGCCCTTTACCGACAAGGACCTGCCGAATGGCGGTATGCTGGCCGAGGTTGTGCAGGCCGCGATGGAGGCCGCCGCGCCGGAGCAGGGTTTCGCCATCCACTGGGTCGATGACTGGGCCTCGCATTTCGAACCGCTTTTGTCGAATGCGCTGCTGGATATCGGGTTTCCGTGGTTCAAGCCCGATTGCGCATCGGATCCCGAGACTTATCGTTGCGCCAATCTGAAATTCTCGGAGTCGATGTTCGAAGTGCTGATGCTGCTGTTTGTGGACACCACCCGCCCGATCGCGTTCAACTCCGACGCCGATCTGGAGGGCAAGACACTGTGCCGTCCGGCAGGCTATTCCACCTATATCTTCGACCAGAACGGGCGCAACTGGCTCAAGTCCGGGCATATCAGCCTGAAAATCGGCGACTCTCCGGCGGATTGCCTGGAATTGTTGGCCGAAGGCGAGATCGACGCCGCCGTTCTCAACGAATTCCTCGGTCGCAAGAAAATCAAGGAACTGGGTCTCGGGGATCGCGTGCGCGTGGCCGAAGGGCAGCCTATTTCGGTCGATGGCAACCACATGGTCGTGCACAAGTCGCATCCGCAGGGGGACGCGCTCCTGTCGGTCTTCGAAACCGGGCTGGAGCGGATCAAGGCCGACGGCACCTATCAGAGGATCGTCGATGAGCACATGACCCGCGTCTGGGCGGAGTTCTGAACGATGGCTTTGCGCAACCTGATACGCGCTTGCCTCGTAGGGCTGGCCACGGTCCTGCCCGGTGCGGCATGGGCGCTGTGCGATGTGACCTACAAGGTGCAGCCGGGCGACACGCTGTTCTCGATTGCCGGATTCCACTACGGCAGCACCGAGAAATGGACGCTGATCTATTATGCCAACCAGGGCGTGCTTCAGGGGCAGGAGGCCGTGCCGGGCACGGATGTTTTCATCCCCTGCGCGGCCGCCACGGTCGAGCCGGATGCCACCCCCTTGCGGCAGGAAACGGCCGGCATGACGCTGCTGACGGCCTCGAACTATGCGCCCTTTACGGATCGCACATGGCCGGGCGAGGGCCTGGTGACGGAGCTGGTCAATGCCGCGCTGGAGTTGAGCCCGTCGCCGGTGCCCTATGCCATCGCGTGGGAAGATGACTGGAGCCAGCACCTGTTCCCGCTGCTGGACCGGAAAACCTATGACATGGGCTTTCCCTGGATCAAGCCGGATTGCGCCGCGACGCCTCAAAACGAGCTTTGCGCAAAGTTTCATTTCTCGGACCTGTTGATGGAATTGCCGATCATGCTGTTCGCGGGCGAGGGCAGCGGGTTCAACTATGAAACGGATGACGACCTGGTCGGCCGGACCCTGTGCCGCCCGGCGGGCTATTTCACCCATGATCTGGACCGCGCCGACCGGCGTTGGCTGAGCGAGGGCATGATCACGCTGGTGCAGCCCGCAAGCCCCGAGGCCTGTTTCGAGGCGCTGGTGGCCGGGGAGGTGGACGCTGTAACGCTGAACGTGTTCCTGGGCGCGTCCAAGATCGTGTCCATGGGTCTGCGCGGAAAAGTCCTGCCCATGGACAAACCGCTGTCACGCGAGGCGCTGCATGTGATCATCTCCAAGACCCATTGGCGGGGAACCACGCATCTCTACCGGATCAATGCCGGGTTGGCCGCCCTGCGCGACAGCGGGCGCTACAACGAGATCGTTTCACGCCATCTCGAGGTTTTCTGGGACCGGTTGAAGTAGCGCGCGATGCGGCTCTTCGTGGGCATTCCGCTTGGGCAAACGCTGACAGAGGCGGTGGAGGCGCTTCAGTCGGATCTGCCCTTCGGCCGGATCGTGCCCGCCGAGAACCTGCACGTGACACTGGCCTTTCTGGATGATCTGACGCCGGACATGAGCGCGCAGGTGCATGCGGTGCTGGAGGATGTCCGGGGCGTGCCCTTTGCACTGGAGTTGAGCGGGGTGGAGATACGCGGCGGGCGAAAGCCGCGGCTGGTCTGGACGAATGCGGACGGTGGCGCGGTATTGAAATCATTGCGCGCGCGGGTGCGAAGCGCTGTGCGGGCCGCGGGCGTCGCCTTGCCAAGAGAGCGCTTTCGCCCGCATGTGACACTGGCGCGGTTTTCGGCAGCCGCTGCCGCGCAGGAGGCGCACAGGCTGGCCTGGTTCGCGCAGGACCATGGCACGTTCCGCGCCGGCCCCGAGCCGGTGACGCGCTTCTGCCTTTACCGGTCAAGCCTGCACCCCGATGGCCCGGTTTATGATGAACTGGCGGAGTATCCGCTGCGCTGAGCCGCTTTTGCGGGCGCGCCCACCCGCCCGCCCCGCGCCCGCAAAAGCGGGTCCAATCGGATTGCGCGCCTCCGGCGGGAGTATTTCGGGAACAGTGAAAGCCGGGGATTGCCAGCTCTGCGGGCTGCGCCTAGAACCGGGGCATGGCCCATACCTTTCCGATCCGCGTTTACTATGAAGACACCGACATGGCGGGGATCGTCTATTATGCGAACTATCTCAAGTATATAGAGCGCGCGCGAAGTGATTGGGTGCGGCAGATGGGGATCGATCAGAACGCCATGCGCGAACAGGATGGCGTGGTGTTCGCCGTGCGCCGGGTGGAGGCCGATTACCTTGCGCCGGCGAAGTTCGACGATGAACTCGAGATACGCACCCAGGTTCAGTCCGTGACCGGCGCGCGCCTTGTGATGGAGCAACATGTCCTGCGTGCAGACGAAACCTTGTTTTCCGCGCAGGTGACGATTGTCTGTTTGAACGAAACCGGCCACCCGGCCCGGCTACCGGCGAATATCCGCCTGATCGTGCATTAATCACCGCGTTTTGATGGGCGTGATGCGGTTCATGTTGGCTTTCCCCTTTAAATTCGGCTAGTTTGCCCCTCAATAAAGCTGGCCAACAAGGCCACAGGCAAAAGAGCAGGCAGATGGAAGCAGAAACCCTGGCAATGGCACAGGAGATGGATTTCTCGCTGTGGGCGCTGTACGCACGCGCAACCCTGATCGTGAAACTCGTGATGCTGATGCTGATCGTCGCCTCGTTCTGGGCGTGGTCGATCATCATCCAGAAGATCATCGTCTACCGCAAGGCACGGGCCGAGGCCGAGGCGTTCGACCGCCGCTTCTGGTCGGGCGATCCTCTCGACGAACTTTTCGACGAAATCGGAACGGAGCCGGACGGGCAGTCCGAGCGGGTCTTTGCCGCGGGCATGATGGAATGGCGCCGCAGCCACCGCAACGATGGCGGGCTGATCGCGGGGGCCACGGCCCGGATCGATCGCTCCATGGACGTGGCCATTGCCAAGGAAAGCGAGGACCTGCAAAGCGGTCTGACCATCCTGGCCACGATCGGATCCACCGCGCCGTTCATCGGCCTTTTCGGAACGGTCTGGGGCATCATGAACGCCTTTATCGAGATCGCCGAACAGCAGAACACCAACCTTGCCGTCGTTGCGCCGGGTATTGCCGAGGCGCTGCTGGCCACGGGGCTTGGCCTGCTGGCGGCCATCCCGGCGGTGATCTTCTACAACAAGCTGAGTGCCGATGCCGACCGGATCGTCGCCAGCTACGAGGCCTTCGCGGACGAATTCGCCACCATCCTCAGCCGTCAGCTGGACAGCTGACATGGGGGCGGGTGTCGTTCAGAAATCCGGGGATGGCGGGCGCCGGCGCCGTGGGCGGGGCCGTTCGCGGCCCATGTCGGAAATCAACGTCACACCTTTCGTGGACGTGATGCTGGTGCTGTTGATCATCTTCATGGTGGCCGCGCCGCTGATGACGGTGGGCGTGCCGGTGGAGTTGCCCAAGACCGCCGCCAATGCCCTGCCGGGCGAAGAGGAGGAGCCGCTGACCGTGACGGTCACGGCCGATGGTATCGTCATGATCCAGACCTCCGAAGTGGCCCGTGACGAGCTGGTGGCCAAGCTGCGCGCCATCGCGGTGGAACGTGACAGCACGCGGGTCTTTCTGCGCGCGGATGGCTCGGTGCCCTATGCGCAAGTGATGCAGGTGATGGGCGCGCTCAACCGGGGCGGCTTTGCCAATATCGGCCTTGTGACCGATACAGGTGGGCCGACCCTCGACGATCAGGACGGCTAA
The DNA here is from genome assembly GCA_024742655.1 of Paracoccaceae bacterium. GTDB lineage: Bacteria > Pseudomonadota > Alphaproteobacteria > Rhodobacterales > Rhodobacteraceae > Roseovarius. The sequence goes on from JANSYB010000018.1 coordinate 5,185, forward strand.
GGGGCCTGGGTGAACACCGGTCAGATCATATCCGGGGCGGCCCATGCGGGCCTGATCACCTGGGCGCTTGTCGGGGGGCTGTTCGAGGCGGAACCGCTACCATTCGAGGTGACCGAGGTGACGGCGATCTCGTCCGAGGAATACGCCGCGCTGATCGCGCAACAACAGTCACCCGAGGCGGTGGCCAATGTCGACACGCCCGAGCCGCCGCAGGAAGGCGAAGCGCCCGCGGTGTCCTCGGAGGCCGATACCGCCCCTTCGACCGAGCAACCCAAAGTGGCCGATACCCCGCCGCCCGACGAGGTGCCCGATATCCCCGATCCGCAGCCCGCCCCCGAGGCCGAGGTTGGCGACGAGCCGCCTGTTCTGCAGCCGCCGCAAGAGGATGTCGCGGTGCTGTTGCCCGACACGTCGGCCCGTCCGCAGGTGCGCCCGGCCCCGCGCGTTGCGCCCGAGCCCGTGGCCCAGCCCGACCCGGACGTGCAGATCGACGAGATCGAACGGCAGGAAACCGCACCCTCGGACGAGGCCGACGAGGCCCAGCCCGAGGAAGAGGCCACCGCCCCCGAGGAAGCCACGACCGAGATCGTGACCGAGGCCGAAGAGGCCGAAGCTGCTGCGCCGACCGCGTCGCTGCGGCCCAAAACGCGCCCGGCGCGCACCCAGCCCGCCGAGACGGACAGCGCAGAGGACGCGCCCGCCACCGATGGCAGCGCGGTCGATGACGCGTTGGCCGAGGCGCTTGGCCAGAGTGATGGACCGGCTGACACCGTTGCGCAGGGCCCGCCCCTGACCGCCGGTGAAAAAGAAGCGTTTCGTGTCGCGGTAGGAAATTGCTGGAGTGTCGACCCAGGATCTCCCGCTGCAAAGATCGTGGTAACGGTCGGGTTTCGCCTCACGCAAGAAGGCAGAGTCGATGGCCAAAAGGTGCAGCTTCTATCTTCTTCCGATGGCGATGCAACGGCAGTTGAAAAAGCGTTTGCCTCAGCGCGTAGGGCCATCCTTCGCTGCGATATTGAGAAAGGCGGCTATAACTTGCCGATCGAAAAATATGACCGCTGGCGTGACATTGAAATGACGTTCAATCCGGAGAGAATGAGGATCAAATGATGAAACACGTGTTGAGCCTCCTTGTGGCCCTGGTGATCCTGGGTCTACCTGCCGCCGCACAAGAACGCAGTGGCCCGCTTCGGATAGAGATCACCGAGGGCGTGATCGAACCCTTGCCCTACGCGGTGCCCGATTTCGTGGCCGACAGCGCGGCGGCGGGGGATTTTGGGCGAAACATCGCGCGCGTCGTTGCCTCTGATCTCAGTGGTACGGGCCTTTTCCGAGAGATACCGGCCGATGCCCATATCGCGCGGGTCACCAGCTTTTCCAGCCCGGTCCAGTTCGCCGACTGGAAGGCGATCAACGCACAGGCGCTGATCACCGGCGGGGTCAGCGTGGATGACGCGGGCAAGCTGGTGGTACGGTTCCGCCTTTACGATGTGTTCGCGGGACAGGAAATGGGACAGGGGTTGCAGCTGGTCGGCACGACGGATGGCTGGCGGCGCATCGCCCACAAGGTGGCGGACCAGGTTTATACCCGGTTGACAGGCGAAAGCCCCTATTTCGACAGCCGCGTCGTGTTCGTGGCCGAAACCGGCCCCAAGGATGCGCGGCAGAAACGGCTGGCGATCATGGATTACGACGGGGCGAATGTCAGTTACCTGACCGATGCCGCCTCGATCGTTCTCGCGCCGCGCTTTTCGCCCACGGGTGACCGGGTGCTTTATACCAGCTACGAAAGTGGCTTTCCGCGCATCTATGTGCTGGACGTGGCCAGTGCCGGACGCCGCGTCTTGCAAAGTCAGGATGGCACGATGAGTTTCGCGCCCCGCTTTGCCCCGGATGGGCGCACGGTGGTCTACAGCCTGACATCGGGCGGCAACACGGATCTTTACGCGATGGATATCGGCAGCGGGCAAAGCCGCCGCCTGACCCGGGCGCCGTCGATCGAGACCGCCCCCAGTTTCAGCCCCGATGGCAGCCGGATCGTCTTTGAATCCGACCGCTCGGGCACACCGCAGCTTTATATCATGCCGGCGGGTGGGGGCGAGGCGCAGCGCATAAGCTTCGGACAGGGGCGCTACGGCACGCCGGTCTGGTCGCCGCGCGGCGATCTGATCGCCTTTACCAAGCAATCCAAGGGTCGGTTCCATATCGGCGTGATGCGCACAGATGGCAGCGAGGAACGCCTGCTGACCGCCTCCTTCCTGGATGAGGGGCCGACATGGTCGCCCAATGGGCGGGTGATCATGTTCACCCGCGAAACCCAAGGCGCGCAGGGCCGCGCCAGCCTCTATTCCGTCGATATCACCGGACGTAACCTGCGCCAGGTGCCAACCGAAACCGGGGCCTCCGATCCGTCGTGGTCGCCCTTGCAGAAGTGATGTGCAAGCGAACGGGGCCTGTGATAAAACACATTCAGAGCATGACAACAAAACGAAGTGGGGCAAACACATGACGACATTCAAGGCAGCAATAATGCTGGTGGCCGGGCTTGCGCTTGGCGCCTGTTCCTCGGCCGGGCGGTTCGATGACACCAACGCGGTCGATCTCAACAGCGCGGCCGGCATGGCCGGCACGGCGCAGGATCCCGCCTCGCCGATGTATTTCCAGCAGACGATCGGTGACCGGGTGCTGTTCGCGGTGGATCAGTCCACGCTGTCACCCACGGCCATGGCCACGCTGGACGGGCAGGCGCAGTGGCTGATGACCAACGTGGAATACAACGCTGTGATCGAAGGCCATGCCGATGAGCAGGGCACCCGAGAATACAACCTCGCCCTGGGCGCGCGCCGTGCGAATTCTGTGCTGGAATACCTGTCGTCCAAGGGTGTCAGCCCGGCGCGCATGAAGGTCGTCAGCTATGGCAAGGAACGCCCGCTGGAGATCTGCAGCGACGAAAGCTGCTATGCCAAGAACCGCCGCGCGGTCACCGTGATCTCGGCGGTGCCGACAAGCTAACGCACAAAGGAAAGTCGCATGCGCCGTGTTCTGTCACTTGCCCTTGTTCTGGGCGTCGCCCTGTCAGCGCCCGGGCGGGCGCAGGACAATTCCGAAACGCTGGCCGATATCCGTCAGGAATTGTCGGTTCTCTATGTCGAGCTGCAAAAGCTGAAACGCGAGCTGAGCACGACCGGTGGCGTCTCGGACGTACAGTTCGGTGGCACGGTCATCGATCGGGTCAATGCGCTCGAGGCCGAGGTGCAACGCCTGACCGCCAAGACCGAACAGCTGGAATTCCGCATCGACAGCGTGGTCAGTGACGGCACCAACCGCGTGGGTGATCTTGAGTTCCGCCTGTGCGAGCTTGAGCCGGACTGCGACATCGCCACGCTGGAGCCGGGCGCGACACTTGGCGGGGTGGAGCCATCGACCGGCAGCACCGTGACCGGCACGGATGCAGGCATTGAAGCGGACACCGGAACCGATGCGGGCATCGGCGCGGGTGGCGTGGAACTCGCCGTCGGAGAGCAGGCCGATTTCGACAGCGCGATGGCCGCCTTCGAGGCCGGGGACTATGCCGCGGCGGCCGAACAGTTCGCCCTTTTCCAGACCAACTATCCCGGCGGGCCGCTCAGCGCGATCGCCGGGCTCAAGCGCGGCGAGGCACTTGAAGCCGCCGGCGATCTGACCGGGGCTGCGCGCGCCTATCTCGATACGTTCAGCAGTGCGCCCAACGGGGATGAGGCGCCACAGGCGCTGTTCCTGCTGGGACAATCTCTGGGCCGTCTGGGCCAGACGAACGAGGCCTGCGTCACACTGGGCGAGGTCGAGGTCCGCTTTCCGCAATCCGATGCCGTGCTCGAGGCGCGATCGGCCATGCGCAACATCGGCTGCCAGTGACAGAGCCGTTTGCGCTGCTGCGGGGACGTGTCACAGATCATTTCGGTCGCTCCCCGCCAGAACGCTTGGGCGTTGCGGTTTCGGGTGGCAGCGACTCTCTGGCCTTGTTGGTCTTGCTGGCGGACTGGGCCGCACAGGGCGGCCCCCGGGTTGAGGCGGTCACCGTCGATCACGGCTTGCGACCCGGCTCCGCGCAAGAGGCACAATACGTGGCGGGAATTTGCGCCGACCTTGGCGTGCCGCACCATGTTCTGTCATGGACCGGATGGGACGGGGCCGGAAACCTGCCGGACAGGGCGCGCCGTGCGCGGTATGACCTGATGTCAGGCTGGGCGCGTGACCATGATGTGCCCCTGGTCGCGGTGGCGCATACGCTCGACGATCAGGCCGAGACCTTCCTGATGCGCCTGGCACGAGAGGCCGGCGTGGATGGTCTGTCCGCCATGACGCCGCGCTGGACTGTCGGCGGTGTCGAGTTCTGCCGGCCCGTTCTGAAAGTGACCCGGTCCGAACTACGCAGCCTGCTGAGTGCGCGGTCCTTGGAATGGATCGATGATCCCACCAATGATGACGCGGCCTATGATCGCACCCGGGCGCGTCAGGCACTGGAAGCGCTGGCCCCTTTGGGCATCAGTGCGCGGACCCTTTTCAACGTCGCCCGGACCATGGAAAATGTGCGTGAAACGCTGAACTGGTATGTCTTTCTGGCCGCCAAGGATCTTGCCCGGTTTCAGTCCGGCGACATCGTGATCACGCGCAAGGGGTTTCGCACCCTGCCGCGAGAGATCGCCCGCCGCCTGATGCAACATGCGCTCATGTGGGTCAGTGGCGCCGATTATGCCCCACGCCGCCGGAGCATGGATATCCTGCTCGAAGCGGTGCGCGGCGGCACGGGGATGCCCTTGCATGGCTGCCTTGTCACGCTTTGTGGCGATGCGATCCGCATTTCCCGCGAGGCACAGGCGGTCAGGCAGATGACCGCCAAGCCGGGTCAGCCATGGGATGGACGCTGGCGATTGTCGGGGCCCTGGCCCGCGGGCGCGGTTGTGGCCATGCTGGGCCAGGCCGGACTTTCACAGATCGACAAGGACATCCGGTCGGACCTGCCGGCCGCGTCTTTGCTGGCCAGTCCGGCGGTCTGGCGCGACGATGTTCTGCTTGCGGCACCGGTGGCCGGGCTGGGCAATGGATGGACCGCGGAACTGCTGCGCGACGAAGATCACTTCTTTGCCGCACTATTATCGCATTGAAGAACACCTTATGATGTCTATTTAAGACTGATGCAGCCTGTGATAGGGCTATTCCGATTATGACGTGAGGAGTGACTCCTTTGGGCAACGCGAGAAACATCGCATTCTGGCTGGTTCTTTTCCTGCTGATCCTTGCACTGTTCAACCTGTTCGGCGGGTCGGGCAACACCCTGCAAAGCAAGGCAATTCCCTATTCCGAATTCGTGACCGCGGTTGAGGACGGCAATGTCGCGCAGGTGACGCTGGACGGCGAGAACGTGCGGTTCCGGGGCAATGATGGCAAGGATTACGTGACCATCAAACCCGAGGATGCCGAGGTGACCAACCTGCTGATCGAACGGAATATCCCGATTTCGGCCGAGTCACAGGAACAATCCGGCTTCCAGACCTTCCTTATTTCGCTGCTGCCCTTTGTCCTGCTGATCGGTGTCTGGATCTACTTCATGAACCGCATGCAGGGCGGCGGCAAGGGCGGCGCGATGGGCTTTGGCAAGTCGCGCGCCAAGCTGCTGACCGAGAAACACGGCCGCGTCACGTTCGACGATGTGGCCGGTATCGACGAGGCCAAGGACGAGTTGGACGAGATCGTCGAATTCCTGCGCAATCCGCAGAAATTCAGCCGCCTTGGCGGCAAGATCCCCAAGGGTGCGTTGCTGGTGGGGCCGCCGGGCACCGGTAAGACGCTGCTGGCGCGCGCCGTTGCGGGCGAGGCCGGCGTGCCGTTCTTCACGATTTCCGGCTCCGACTTTGTCGAAATGTTCGTGGGCGTCGGCGCCAGCCGTGTGCGCGACATGTTCGAGCAGGCCAAGAAGAACGCTCCCTGCATCGTGTTCATCGACGAGATCGACGCCGTCGGCCGTCATCGTGGCGCCGGTTACGGCGGCGGCAACGATGAGCGCGAACAGACGCTGAACCAGTTGCTGGTGGAAATGGATGGGTTCGAGGCAAATGAGGGCGTGATCATCATCGCCGCCACGAACCGCAAGGACGTGCTCGACCCCGCGCTGCTGCGCCCTGGCCGGTTCGATCGCCAGGTGACGGTGCCCAACCCCGACATCAAGGGCCGCGAGAAAATCCTCGGCGTGCATGCCCGCAAGACCCCGCTTGGCCCCGACGTTGACCTGCGCATAATCGCGCGCGGCACGCCCGGCTTTTCGGGCGCGGACTTGGCCAACCTCGTGAACGAGGCCGCGCTGATGGCGGCCCGCGTGGGCCGCCGGTTTGTGACGATGGAAGATTTCGAACAGGCCAAGGACAAGGTCATGATGGGTGCCGAGCGCCGGTCGATGGTCCTGACGCCCGAGCAGAAGGAAAAGACCGCCTACCACGAGGCCGGACACGCCATCGTGGGTCTTGCGCTGCCGCAATGCGATCCGGTCTACAAGGCCACGATCATCCCGCGTGGCGGTGCGCTTGGCATGGTGGTCTCGCTGCCCGAAATCGATCGCCTCAACTGGCACAAGTCGGAATGCGAGGAAAAACTGGCCATGACTATGGCCGGCAAGGCGGCCGAAATCATCAAGTACGGGGTCGAGAATGTCTCGAACGGCCCCGCGGGCGATATTCAGCAGGCCTCGGGCCTCGCGCGCGCCATGGTTCTGCGGTGGGGCATGTCCGACAAGGTCGGCAATGTCGACTACGAGCAGGCGCACGAAGGCTACATGGGCAACGGCGCTGGCGGTTTCTCGATCTCGGCCCATACCAAGGAGCTGATCGAGGAAGAGGTCAAGCGCCTGATCGATGACGCCTATCAGCGCGCCTACGACATCCTGACCGAAAAGAAAGAGAATTGGGAGCGTCTGGCAGAGGGCCTTCTGGAATATGAAACGCTGACCGGCGAAGAGATTGAGCGCGTCATTCGCGGAGAGCCGCCAGAGGCCGATGACGACGGCCCCGGCAGCGCCCCGGAAAAGGATGACAAGCCGTCCCTGACCGCCATTCCGAAAACCAAGCCGAAGGCGCCGCGCGGCGGCGCGGGAGACGGCGGA
>JANSYB010000151.1 GCA_024742655.1 Paracoccaceae bacterium
AAGTGGCCGCGCTGGCGCCGGAGTGAGCATGACCGCGACGCTGGATATCCTGCAAAAGCTGGTCGGATTCGACACGGTCAGCGCGCGCTCCAACCTCGGGATCGTGGCGTATATCGAGGATTTTCTGCGCGCCCGTGGGTTCGCCGTGACGCGCGTGCCAGATGCCACGGGGCAAAAGGCCGGTCTTTTTGCCAGCATTGGCCCCGAAGGCGCGGGCGTGATGCTGTCGGCCCATACCGACGTCGTCCCCGTCGAGGGGCAGGCATGGACGCGCGACCCGTTCCGCCTGACCGACGAAGGTGAACGCGTCTACGGGCGCGGCACGACGGATATGAAAGGCTACCTTGCCGCGATTCTGTCGGCGGCGGACAGGGCGGCTCAAAGACCGTTGAAAGAGCCGCTCAAACTGGCGATTTCCTACGATGAGGAAGTGGGTTGCATCGGTATCGCGCAGATGATCGACGCGTTAGAGTCGGCAATCGGCCTGCCGCGTGCCTGCATCGTGGGGGAACCCACCGAGATGCACGTCGCCACCGGGCACAAGGGCAAGGCCGCGCTGCGCGCCACCTGCCATGGGCAGGCGGGCCATTCCGCGCTGGCGCCGCAATTCGTAAACGCGCTTCATCTGGCGACAGATTTCGTCACCGGTTTGAGGGGGTTACAGGACTGGCTGATCCAACATGGCGCGCGCGACGAGGCCTACGCCTTCCCGCATTCCACAGTGCATGTCGGCACGCTGTCCGGCGGTCGGGCCCTCAACATCGTGCCGGACCGGGCCGAGCTATATTTCGAGTTTCGCCACCTTGCCGCGGATGATCCGGACAGGCTGCGGACCCGGATCGAAGAGATCGCCGACACGGTGTGTGCCCCATATCGCGACAGGTTTGCCGAGGCACGGATCGAGATCGAGGCGGGGTTTTCCTATCCGGGGATTGAGATGGACGAGGGCGCGGAGGTGACGAAACTGGCGCAGGCATTGGCGCAAACCAATGCCACGACCAAGGTCGCCTTTGGCACCGAGGCCGGGTATTTCGACCGGCTGGGCATCCCCACCGTGGTCTGCGGCCCCGGCTCGATGGAGGGGCAGGGGCACAAGCCCGATGAATACGTCACCAAGGCACAGCTCGCGGCCTGCGACGCGATGATGGATCGTCTCATCGACAGCCTGTGTTGAGATGGTCGCGTTTGCGCAGTTGCCTGATTTACGGGCACCCCCCGTTTGGGCGATGCTTCACTAGGCAGTTTCGCCTTGAACTGCCAAGAACTTAGGCGCAGCCTAACGCTGGCTGAGGAACACAGTATTAACGCAATCGCTGTGGCGTTCCTATGCTGCCGCGAAAACACCAACGCCTTGGGGAGGCTGCCTTTTGTCCGACACGGTGACAGACGCGGTTGATATTCGCGATGCGGTGAAACGCTATGGCGACTTCACGGCGCTGAAAAGCATCACGCTGAGCATCGCGGATAACGAGTTCTTCACCCTTCTGGGGCCCTCGGGTTGTGGCAAGACCACGCTGCTGCGCATGATCGCGGGGTTCGAGGATGTGACCGAAGGCGCGATTTTCCTCTTTGGCGAGGAGATCGAGACATTGCCGCCCAACAAACGGCCGATCAACACGGTGTTCCAGAACTATGCCCTTTTTCCGCACATGACCGTGCTGGAAAACGTGGGTTTCGGTCTTGAAATGCAGGGCAAATCCAAGTCCGAGGCGCGCGCCCGGGCCGGCGAGGTTCTCGAGTTGGTGCAATTGTCTCAATTCGCCGCGCGCAAGCCCTCACAATTGTCGGGCGGTCAGCAACAGCGCGTGGCGCTGGCCCGCGCGCTGGCGCCGCAACCCAAGGTCTTGCTTCTGGATGAGCCGCTGTCGGCGCTGGACCTGAAGCTGCGCAAGGCCATGCAGATCGAATTGAAGCACTTGCAGCGCGAAACCGGGATCACCTTCATTTTCGTCACCCACGACCAGGAAGAGGCGCTGACCATGTCCGACCGCATCGCGGTCATGTCGAATGGCGAGTTGCAACAGCTTGGCCTCGCGCGCGACATCTATGAACGTCCCCGCAACATGTTCGTGGCCGACTTCATCGGAGAGACGAACCTGCTGGAAGTGTCGGTCGATACGGTCGAGGCCGGTCGCGCCACCTGCCATCTGGGCGGCGGGCACGCGCTCAGTTGCGACGCGGTTGACGGGATCGGTGCCGGGGCAAAAGTGCATATGTCGATCCGGCCCGAACGCCTTTTCCTGTCGGACACCGCGACAGATGGCCAGAGCCTGAAAGGCACGGTGCGCGAAAACATCTTTATCGGCACGGATATCTCGACCGTCGTCGATCTGGAGGGCGGGCTGCGGTTCACCGTGCGCACGTCGAATTCAGAGCGCGGCCAGAGGGGGATCTTCGAGCCGGGCCACGACGTGTTCATCAACATGGAGCAGGGGGCACCGCGCCTCCTGGTCGACTGATGGCCGGCGGTGTGGCAGGCGGCGGCAACGCCACATCCGACACCTACGCCGGGGCGCGCAACTGGCTGTTGCTGCCCTCGTGGCTGGTGCTGGGCATCCTCGTGCTGGCGCCGGTCAGCATGATGCTGGTCTATTCCTTCCTGACCAAGGAATTCCGCGGCGGTGTGATCTGGGAATTCAGCCTTGGCGCCTATGACCAGTTCTTTTGCAGTCGGGGCCTGTTCGGTGACGAGCCGTGCCAGATCGAATGGACCTATATCCTGATCTTCTGGCGCTCGATCTGGCAGGCGGGTGCGGCGACGCTTCTGAGCCTCGTGATCGGCCTGCCCACGGCCTATTACATCGCCACGCGGCCTGCGCATGTGCGCCCGCTCTGGGTCTTTCTGATCACCATTCCCTACTGGGTGAACCTGCTGATCCGTACCGTGTCGATGAAGTTCCTGCTGCGCGATCAGGGCCCGCTCAATGACGGGCTGTTGGCCATCGGCCTGATTTCCGAGCCCATCGGCATCGTGAACACCAATTTCGCGGTTCAGCTGGGCCTTTTCTATTCCTACCTGCCTTTCATGGTCCTGCCGATCTATGCCTCGATCGAACGCTACAATTTCGCGCTGAGCGAGGCGGCGGCCGATCTTTATGCCGGCAAATGGACGATCTTTCGCCGGATCGTTCTGCCGACGGTCAAGCCGGGGATCATAGCGGGATGTATCCTTGTCTTTGTGCCCTCGCTCGGCTCGTTCCTGGCGCCTGACCTTCTGGGCGGGGCCAAGAATTTCATGATCGGCTCTCTGATCGAGGAACAGTTCAAGGGCAACGCCGGCAACTGGCCCTTTGGCGCGGCGGCCTCGATGATCCTGTTGACCATGGTGCTGATCATCCTGCTGCTCTTTGCACGGCAACAGTCCCGCGCCGATCGCGCAGGGGGCTGACGATGGCGGCGCGGAAATACGACATAAAGGCCTATGCCGGGTTTCGCACCATGACGATCATCTGCATGGTGATCCTTTACGCCCCGCTGATCGTGGTGACGGTCTACAGCTTCAACGCCTCGCAATCGATCACCAACTGGGAAGGCATCTCGCTGCGCTGGTACGTGGACGTGTTCACCGGCATCGAAAGCGAGAAGTTCAAGACCGCGGCGCGCAACAGTTTCATCATCGCGATCATTGCCGCGACCGTGTCCACCACGATCGCGACACTTGCGGCCACGGCCATTGTCCGGGGGGGGGGCGGTTCAAGCTGCGCACGGCGTCGTTCGGGCTGATTTCCCTGCCTTTGATGGTGCCGGAAATCGTCACGGCGGTGGCCACGCTGATATTTTTCAACGCCATCGGCTTTGATCGGGGCCTTTTGACGATCCTGATGGCGCATATCGCCTTCTGCATCCCCTTTGCCTATCTGCCCATCGCCGCGCGGATGCAGGGGATCGAGGACACGTATGAACAGGCCGCGATGGACCTTTATGCCAGCAAACGTCAGGCCTTTACCCGGATCCTGCTGCCGCTGATGATGCCGGGGATCATCTCGGGGTTCCTGCTGGCCTTCATCATCTCGCTCGACGACTTCATCATCACCAATTTCGTCAAGGGCGCGGGTGTCGAGACCCTGCCCACGGCGATCTTTGGCGCGGTGAAACAGGGGATCAAACCCAACATCATGGCGATCTCGACCATGCTGCTGGCGGTGTCCATCGTAATGGTCACGATTTCCTATTTCATCGCCAAATCCGATAATACCAAGTGATCCAACAAGGAGGACGAAAATGAAAACGCTGCTCAAGACAACCGCCACGGCCATCGCGATGACGCTGGCCGCCAACGCGGCCACGGCCGAAGGCAAGGTGGTGCTCTACCACTGGTTCGAATACATCCCGCAGGAATTGCTGGACAAGTTCCAGGAGCAAACCGGGATCGAGGTGGTCATGGACACCTTCGATTCCAACGAGGCGCTTCTGGCGTCGCTCAAGGCGGGCGGCATGGGTACCTATGACCTCGCGGTGCCGGGCGACTACATGGTTTCGATCATGGCCGGCGAGGGCATGCTGGACGATATCGCCGAGGGCGAGCTGGCCAACAAGGGCAACATCATGGCCGAATGGGCCGATCCGGCCTTTGACCCGGGGCGCAACTCGTCGATCCCGTACCAGTGGGGGTCGACCAGTTTCATGGTGAACCGCGATGTCTATGACGGGGCGATCAACACCACCGATATCATCTTCAACCCGCCCGAGGAACTTTCGGGCAAGATCAACATGCTCGACAGCCAGGCCGAGGTGCTGCTCCTGGGTTCGCTGCATCTGGGCATTCCGCAATGCTCGACCGACCGCGATCAGCTCAAGGCGCTCAACGACCTGATGCAAAGTTCCAAGGAGCATTGGGTGTCGTTCAATTCCGACACGGCCAAGGAGGTTCTGGTCTCCGGCGACGCGGCCGCGGGCATGATCTGGAACGGGTTCGGCGCCAAGGCGCGCGAGGAAGGGGCCAACGTGGAATACGCCTATCCCGATCAGGGCCTGACCGTCTGGATGGACAATGTCGTGCTGCTGAAGGATGCGCCCAATCGTGAAAACGCGCTGAAGTTCATGGATTTCCTGCTTGAGCCGGAAAACATGGGCGCCGTGACCAACTATGCCCGCTATGCCGCGGGGGTCGATGGCGTGGCGGATTACCTTGACGACGCGCTCAAGACGATGCCCGAACAGAACCCGCCGGCCGGGATCAAGACCGTCTTCGTCGAGGTCTGCGACGAGGCCACGCAGGCGGTCTACGACCAGATCTGGACGAACCTGAAAAAGTGACGCGTTTTCGCCTCGCCCCGGTCGGGGCGAGGCGTCTCATCCCTTGCTGAATGGCAATAGTGCGGCCTTGACGCGATCCCGAAACCGCGCGGCAGCGATGCCAAGCGGGTGACCCCGGTGCAGGATCATCGCAAGTTCATGGTGGATTGCCGGTTTGAACGGGCGCCAGACCACGCCGTCCCCCAGTTCGGCCTTTCCGTTGACGGGATCGATCACGGAAACGGCTGTGCCGGCTGCCACCATCTTTCGCGCGATCGCATAGAAATAGCTGGATCCGCAATGCGACAGCGGGGCATCCGCCTTGGCCATGTGCGACTCGAGCTGTCGATCCACGGGGTGATCTCCGGTGATCGCGATGACCTGGCGATGTCGCAGATCATCGGGCCGCACCACGCTCAGCCCGGCGAGCGGATCCTCCCGCCGCATGATGCAAACGCATTCCATCTCGTATAGCTGCGCCTCCAGCCCGGCAACGGGCACGGGGGCGTCGATCAGCCCGATATCGATCTGGCGACTGCCGACCCAGGAGGCGATGCGGCGCGAACTGTGCACGCGCAGCTCGACATAGGTGCCGGGGTAATCACGTTGAAACTCCGCCGCCAGGTCCGGCAGGAAGTTGACCGACATGGCGCCGTTGGTGGCCACGCTGATGCCGCCCGCCTCGCCGGCCCGCAGCTCTTTTGCGCGCTGTTCGACACGGGCCAGGGCCGAGATGCCCTGCCGAATTTCATCTTGCAGCAACACGGCCTCGTTCGTCGGGGCGAAAAAACCCCGGTCACGGTGAAACAGGCGAAATCCCAGCTCGGCCTCCAGCTTGCTCAAGGCGACACTGACCGCAGGTTGTGACAGGCTCAGCCGTTCGGCCGCCCGCGAGACCGATCCGGCCTCGAAAAGGGCGTTGAACACTTCCAGATGGCGCAGCTTGACGCGCATGTTGATCTCCGCTTTGCATAAACAAAATGAATAAAAGAATAATTGATATTAAATTGATTTAAATTGAAAGGGTTTCTAACGTCGACTGGCGAACCAGCCTGACGGG
>JANSYB010000098.1 GCA_024742655.1 Paracoccaceae bacterium
GAGGTCACGAATGTCTTCCTGATCCGCCACCCGGCCCGTGTGGCGGCCAGTTTCTCGGCCAAGTATGACGATCCCACGCTGGCCGATATCGGTTTCGTGCAGCAGGCCGAGTTGTTCGATGGTCTGACTGCCGCTGGAAAAAACCCTGTGGTGATCGACAGCGCCGATATCCGGCGCGACCCGGAAACCATGCTGAAACGGCTTTGCGCCGCGATTGGCTTGAATTGGGACCCTGCGATGTTGTCCTGGCCTGCGGGCGGGCATGCGCAGGATGGCGTCTGGGCGGCGCATTGGTACGGGGCCGTTCACCGCTCCACCGGCTTTGCCCCGGCAGAGGGCGATTTGCCTGCATTAGAGACTGATCAGCAGGCCCTGGCAGACGCAGCCATGCCCTATTACGACCGGCTTGCCCAATACGTGATCGAATACAATCCGACCGGCGGTCAAGCGACGAAAGTTCCTTAGACGAGCCTTACGCCAAGTCGCCTTTACAGCCTGCCTACCAAGGCCCGCCAGAGGAAAACGACCTGATGTTGACCGATCTCAGCCCTTCAACCGCCGGTCCCGTGCCGCCAAAAGCTTCAGGCGCAGCGCGTTCAGCTGGATGAACCCGGCCGCGTCCTTCTGATCGTAGGCGCCGGCATCTTCCTCGAAGGTCACGTGCGCCTCGGAGTAGAGCGAGTGATCCGACCAGCGGCCGACCGTCATCGCGCGCCCCTTGTAAAGTTTCAGGCGCACGGTGCCCGTGACATGCTGTTGTGAATGGTCGATGGCCGCCTGGAGCATCTCGCGTTCCGGGCTGTACCAGAAACCGTTGTAGATCAGTTCGGCATAGCGCGGCATCAGTTCGTCTTTCAGATGCGCGGCGCCACGGTCCAGCGTGATCTGTTCGATTCCGCGATGCGCCTCAAGCAGGATAGTGCCACCCGGCGTTTCATAGATCCCGCGGCTTTTCATCCCAACGAACCGCCCTTCGACCAGGTCCAGCCGTCCAATTCCGTGCTTTCCACCCAACTCGTTGAGTTTGGTCAACAGGCTGGCGGGGCTCAGCGCCTCGCCGTTGACGCTGACGGCGTCGCCCTTGTCGAATCCGATCTCGACGAATTCCGGCTCGTTCGGGGCGTCCTCGGGATGCACGGTGCGCTGATAGACATAGTCGGGCGCCATTTCCGCCGGGTCTTCCAGAACCTTGCCCTCGCTGGAGGTGTGCAGCAGGTTGGCGTCCACCGAAAACGGTGCTTCGCCGCGCTTGTCCTTGGCGATCGGGATCTGGTTTTGCTCGGCGAACTCGATCAGTTTCGTGCGGCTTGTCAGATCCCACTCACGCCACGGCGCGATCACCTTGATCTCGGGGTTGAGGGCATAGGCGGCCAATTCGAACCGGACCTGATCATTGCCTTTGCCGGTTGCGCCGTGGGCCACCGCATCCGCGCCGGTTTCCTCGGCGATCTCGACAAGGCGTTTTGAAATCAGGGGACGGGCGATCGAGGTGCCAAGCAGGTATTGACCCTCGTAAACGGCATTCGCGCGGAACATCGGAAAGACGAAATCGCGTACGAACTCCTCGCGGATGTCCTCGATGTAGATGTTGTCCGGCTTGATCCCAAGCAATTCCGCCTTTTGGCGTGCAGGCTCCAACTCCTCGCCCTGGCCAAGGTCGGCGGTAAAGGTCACCACCTCGCAGCCATACTCGGTCTGCAGCCATTTCAGGATGATCGAAGTATCAAGGCCCCCGGAGTAGGCCAGCACGACTTTCTTGGGCGCGGACATCACATTTCCCTTTTATCCGATACGAAACCGGCGCTTAGCGGGTTTTGTCAGGCGGGGCAAGAGAGCGCGGCCGGCAGTATTCTTATGTATGCTTTGGCCGATGCTCTTGCCTTGGGTGAAACATTAAGCCTATCAGCCACTTATGACTGATTTTCGCACCCTGGCCCGCGCGGCCACAAACGAAATGCGCACCGTGTTCGATGCCACGCCACTGATGCGCAATGACCATCTGTCGGAACGCTACGGGGCAGAGATCCTGCTGAAGCGCGAGGACCTGTCTCCGGTGCGGTCCTACAAACTGCGCGGTGCCTTCAACGCGATGCGCAAGGTGCTGGCCGATCGCCCCGACCTGTCTCGTTTCGTGTGTGCCTCGGCTGGCAACCACGCGCAGGGCGTGGCTTACATGTGCCGTCATTTCGGTGTCGAGGGCGTGATCTTCATGCCGGTGACGACGCCTCAGCAGAAGATCGGCCAGACCCGAAAGTTCGGAGGCGACGCGGTATCGATCCGCCTGACCGGGGACTATTTCGACGATACGCTGTCGGCGGCACAGGCCTATTGCACTGAGGTCGGGGCACACTTCCTGCCACCGTTCGATGACCCCGATGTGATAGAGGGGCAGGCCTCCGTGGGCGTCGAGATCGAAGAACAGCTTGAACGACGGCCTGATCTTGTTGTCATGCCTGTTGGCGGTGGCGGCCTGTCTGCCGGGGTGCGGTCCTATCTGGGCAGCGCGGTGGACTACGCCCTGGTGGAACCGTCTGGCGGCGCATGTCTGGCGGCCGCGCTGTCGGCCGGCGCACCGACACGATTGAACCATGTGGATACCTTTGCAGACGGGGCCGCGGTCGCGCGTATCGGGGCGCGTACATTCGAGCGGCTGTCTGACATGGACCCGGCGCATGTCCTGTCCATTCAGGAGGATCGCATCTGCACCACGATGCTTGAAATGCTGAATATCGAGGGCATCGTGCTTGAACCGGCTGGCGCGTTATCCGTCGATGCACTCAAGGATCTGGCGGATGATATTCGCGGCAAGACCGTGGTTTGTGTGACGTCCGGCGGCAATTTCGATTTTGAACGGCTGCCCGAGGTCAAGGAGCGCGCGCAGCGTTTTTCAGGGCTCAAGAAGTATTTCATCCTGCGTATGCCGCAGCGCCCCGGTGCGCTGAAAGACTTCCTGTCGATTCTTGGCCCGGACGATGACATCGCCCGGTTCGAGTATCTCAAGAAATCGGCACGGAACTTTGGCTCGGTCCTCATTGGCATCGAAACCAGCCACGCGGAGAGTTTCGAGCACATCCAGACGCAAATGGAGGCGGCTGGCTTTGACTATCGCGATATCACGAATGACCCGGTGTTGTCTGAATTCCTGATTTGATTGTCGGCTGATCGCCAGCGAGGTGCGCGCGAGTGATCGAGCGCTACCGTGCCAGTTTTTCGAGGAAGGCAGACTTCGAGGCATCGTAGCATGACAGGATGGCAGACAGATCGACATGTGCCGACCGGCCTTGCGCTGCATTGGTTTCGCCCTCCTGACAAAGCTTTGAAAACGCCTCAAAGCCAAGGCTTAGAGCACTGCCTTTCAGAAAATGCAGACATGCTTCGAGTTGATCGGGATCGGTGCCCGATCTGAGCTGATCGATTTCTGTTTCGACCTCCTCAATAAACAATTCCACGACCTCGTCGAAACAGTCTGTCCCGATCTCGTCTCGAAGTTCATCCACGCGGGTCCAGTCGATCATTTCGCTTGTCCGGATTCAGTCAATGCAAGGATGTCATCACCGACCTAAGACCTGATTAAAATGGATGCGGGATTTCCGCGCATTTTAGCATTCACATCGTCTTAATACGCGGACGGATACTCAAAAGAGTTACTAGCTGAGTGGTGCCTGTGTGAGTACGCGTATTTCCGAACTGTCCCCGATGTTGCCGGACGCGGCCGATATCCGCAAAGTGCTTGTTGTGGACGATAGCCGCCTGCAACGGCAGATACTCGTGACATCGCTGAAGCGCTGGGGGTTTGAGATTTTCGAGGCGTGTTCCGGTGTCGAAGCGCTCGAAATCTGTCGGCAGATCGCACCCGATCTCATTCTGAGTGACTGGATGATGCCGGAAATGAACGGTTTGGATTTCTGCCGTGCATTTCGTGCGATGCCGCGCGAAGGATATGGGTATTTCATCCTGCTGACCTCAAAAAGCGAAAAGGGCGACATCGCTCTCGGTCTCGATGCCGGGGCCGATGATTTCCTGACCAAGCCCGTAAATGCCGATGAATTACGCGCGCGCATCGCCGCGGGCGGGCGCATTGTCCGGATGGAGCGGGAACTGAGCGACAAGAACCGTCTGGTGAAGTCCACGCTGGAGGAGTTGCAGAAACTCTATGATTCGCTCGATAACGATCTGATCGAGGCCAAGAAGCTGCAACAATCCCTGGTCAGCGAACGATACCGGGATCTGGGCCCTGCAGAGGTGTCCCTGTTGCTGCATTCCAGTGGTCATGTGGGCGGTGATCTGGTGGGCATGTACCCAATCAACGAAACGCGACTGGGGCTCTACTCGATCGATGTATCGGGTCACGGTATCAGTTCGGCCCTCATGACGGCCCGGCTGGCGGGTTACCTCTCGGCCACCTCGCCGGATCAGAATGTCGCCCTTGTGCGGACAGACAGCGGTATGATCCTGCCTCGTCCGCCGGCTGAGACAATCGCCACGCTGAATCAGTTGATTCTGGGTGAATTAGAGACTGAACACTACTTCACGTTGCTATTGGCGGACGTGAATCTGGATACCGGCACCGTCACGATGGCGCAGGCGGGGCATCCGAACCCGGTCGTACAGCGTGCTGATGGATGTGTTGAAATCGATGGTCCGGGCGGTCTGCCCGTCGGCCTGATCGACGGGGCGGCCTATGAACAGTTCCAACTGGATCTGCACCCGGGTGACCGCTTGATGATCTATTCGGATGGTATCGTTGAATGCAGTAACCCGCAGGGTCAGTTGTTGTCAGAAGAGGGCCTGACCTTGATCATGAAAGATCTGCGACAAACGCATGGCATGGCGTTTATGGAGTCGTTGATATGGAAAATGACCGATTATTCCGGTGATGGTGACTTCGAGGATGACGTGTCGGCCGTTCTTTTGGAATTCAAGCCAAGCCTGCCAGCAACCTGACGAAATGCCGGTCACCCGGATTGCCGACATGCCGGGCGGCAAATGCGGGATCGGCCCAAAGGGACGTGTGCCCGGCTTCGGTGGGCGGCCCCAGCGGACGCACCGGACGGGCCACATAGATGATACACAGTTTTTCGGCCCACAGATCATATTCCGGCATGTAGACAAACCGCCGAAAGGCGCCAAGCCGCCGGGGCGCCGCGATGGCCCATCCGGTTTCCTCGAAAACCTCCCGGTGAAGCGCGCGGAGTGGCGACTCTCCCGGGTCGATGCCGCCGCCCGGCAACTGGATCTCTGGCTCCGGCTCTTCCTGGAGCGTCAGCAAAAGCCGCCCGTCGCGCGGCAGGATCGCATAGGCGCCCGGCCGGGGTGTATATGCCACGTCAGCGCGCGGTGTTTCTCCGAATCGTCTGATCATGCCGGGGTCCCTTGGACGACTGCTTGTTCCGCATATATAGACGCGGTATGCCAAGTTCCGGCGCACAAGGAAACCCCATGACCCTCGGACAGAAAATCGCCTGGGACGACAGCGTTCTCCCGTTTCAGCTTGACCGCTCCGACATGCGCGGCCGGGTCGCTCGGCTGGACGGCGTTCTGGATGGTATCCTGAAGCAGCACGCTTATCCGCCACAGGTCGAGGCGCTGATTGCCGAGATGGCCCTGATGACAGCCCTGATTGGCCAGACGATCAAATTGCGCTGGAAACTGTCGTTGCAGGTTCAGTCCAAGGGGCCGGTGCGCATGATCGCCACGGATTACTTTGCGCCGGAAGCCGAGGATGAGCCCGCGCGCATTCGCGCCTATGCCAGTTTCGACAAATCGCGGATAACCGACGCGCCGCCCTACAGTCAGATCGGAGAGGGCTATTTCGCCGTCCTGATTGACCAGGGCCAGGGAAGCGCGCCCTATCAGGGTATTACCCCGCTGGCCGGAGGCAGTCTGTCCACCTGTGCAGAAAGCTATTTCGCGCAGTCCGAGCAGCTGCCGACGCGCTTCGCGCTAAGCTTTGGCAAGTCGACCGAGGCCGGCGGATCCGAGCATTGGCGGGCGGGCGGCATCATGTTGCAGCACATGCCCAAGGCCTCGCCTTTTGCAACCGGTGGCGGGTCTGGTGATTCGGGGCTTTTGACGCCATCGGATGTTCTGGACGAGGACAGCGAAGAAAACTGGAACCGGGTGAACACATTATTGAGCACGGTTGAGGATCTGGAGCTGATCGGCCCCTTGGTCACGCCTGCCGATCTGTTGGTGCGCTTGTTCCACGAAGAGGGTCCGCGTGTCTTCGACATGCAGCCGGTGCGTTTCGGTTGCACCTGCTCAGAGGAAAGAGTGCGCAACAGCCTGTCGATCTATTCGTCCAGGGATATCGAAAAGATGACGACGGATGATGGCATCGTAACGGCCGATTGCCAGTTCTGCGGCGCTCACTACCGGCTTGACCCTGCGACATTGGGGTTCGAGGCGGACCAAGACGATGAAAGCTGACCCGCTTGCCTTTGTGCGACAGGCACTGTCGGCGCCATTGGCGCCGTCTTCGGATTACGATTTGAATCCCGATACCATCCTGCCCAAAGGCCGAAAATTGCGACCGGCAGGTGTTCTTGTGCCGATCGAACTCCGCGATGGTGTCGCGCAGGTCTGGCTGACAAAACGATCCTCGGCGCTCAAGCATCATCCGGGTCAAGTGGCTTTCCCCGGCGGCAAGCAGGACGAAGGCGATTCCGATATTACCGCGGCGGCCCTGCGCGAGGCGGCCGAGGAAATCGGATTACCAAGCAGCCATGTCGATGTTCTGGGCCATATGCCCTCGCATGAAACGGTCACAGGTTTCGTGGTCACGCCGGTTGTCGCGCATGTAACGCGGCGGTTTACGCCGGTGCCCGAAACCGGCGAGGTTGAAGAGGTTTTCACCGTGCCGCTGACCCATCTGATGACGCCGGATCGATTCAGCATTCAGTCCCGGCGCTGGCGTGGCACGCAGCGGCGGTATTACACTGTGCCGTTCGGCCCCTACTATGTCTGGGGCGCAACGGCACGAATTCTGAGGGCGCTGGCCGTCGCATCGGAGGGGCAATGAAACTGACCGGTGCGTGGATAGAGGCTGACGAAACCCAGGCCGTTTGCCAGATGTTGGAAGACGCAGGGTTTCAAGCGCTGCTGGTCGGGGGATGCGTGCGCAATGCCTTGTTGGACGAGCCGGTCAATGATGTCGACATCGCCACGGACGCCCGCCCCGAAACCGTAAGTGA
>JANSYB010000166.1 GCA_024742655.1 Paracoccaceae bacterium
AACGCCAAAGCCGCCCATGATGATCTCGTGGCGGCCGCCCACCGCGCACAGGCCGATGCGCTGGAAATCGAGGCCGCCGCCAAACGCCGCCTCGCCGATGAATATGACGCCGCGCAGGAGCGCGGCGACGTCGTCGGTGCACATAATGGTGCCCGGAAACGCGTTGATGATGACAACGCGATTGTGACGTCCGCCGATCTTGGTCTGCGCCGCGACCAGATCCATGACGCGCGCCTGATCCGAGATGCCGAGGCCGCAGAGCCCGGCATCGTACGCCGCACCCTGGATGAGCGCCTCGAACGGGGCGAGGAGCCAACGCGCGCCGCGGTCCGCCGTGCGGCAGAGGATCGTCTGGAACGCTCGCTCGACCGGCTGCAGCGCATTCAGGAAAGCGTCCGCCGCCTCGAGGAAGATCGCCCGCCACCGCTGACACCGGAAATGCGGGCGCGCCATGTCGCGGTGTTCGGGACGCAAGAGGATCGCGCCATTCACGAGCGTCTCGTGGAAATCGTCGAACGCATCGATGAGCAGCCAAACCCCGCGGAAGCGGTCCGCCGCATTCCACCAGCTTCACGCCACGCTGTGGAGATTGCGCCCATGCGGCGCGCGGCGGCCTGGCTCACCGAGTTCAGCACCCTTTACGAACAGGAGGTCCTGAATGGGTCAGATGCGACTGAATGATGTCGTCGGCGAGATCGTCGGCGAGGTGATCGCGGGACGCGCGATCAACAAGCGCCAGGCTGCGGTCAACCGCTGGGACGATATCGATGCAGATGGCCAGTATCTCGCCGGGATCGATGGCGTTGTCGCGCGCATCGACACGCGTGCCCGTCGTCTGAAACTCAAGGCCGAACGGTCGTCGGCGCCCGAGCAAGCAGTTTTGCCGTTCCAGCTTCCAGCCGCGGTCGCCATGGACATCGACGGCATGACGCTGGTCGCCACGCGGACGCTGTCGCGCGCCGAGTTCGAGCGCGCCATCGAGATCCGGCGCCTGCAGATCGCCAATGATCAACATGCGCTGCGCGAATGGCGCAACGCCCTGCGCCAGGCTGATCAGTTCTGGGCGGCGAACCCGGAGTGGAGCTTTGGTGACTGTCTCGATGCCATTCTGTCTCGGAATGGCTTGGCGCACCCTGGTGGCGAGGTGCTGTCATGAGCCTTCGGATCCTGACCGCTGATGAGCGTCTCGCGGAGGCGCAGGGCAAAACGACGGTGGCGCTGTTCGGCCCAAGCGGCAATGGCAAGACCACGCTGGTGAAGACGTTGCCGGCCGAGGAGACGGTCTGCTTCGATCTCGAGGCCGGGTTGAAGTCGGTCCAGGACTGGCGCGGCGAAAGCCTGCCGATCCGCCGCTTTGCCGATGCCGTGGACCTCGCCTGCCTGATCGGGGGCGCTAACCCGGCCGCGCAGCCCAACGAGCATTTCTCCGAGGCCCATTATGCGCATTTGCGCGCGCAACATCCCGAGCTTGCCGCGCGGCTTGACGCCAAGCGCATCATCTTTGTCGACAGCATCACCGACCTGACGCGGCAGGCGATGGCTTGGGCCAAGACCCGGCCCGAGGCGCTCTCGGACCGCACCGGCAAGCCGGACACCCGTGGCGCCTATGGCCTGCTGGCCCGCGAGGTCATCGGGCTCCTGAAGCATCTGCAGCATGCGCCGGGGCGGACGGTGATCTTCGTCGGCATCCTCGAGCGGATCACCGACGAGATGAACCGCACGATCTGGCAACCGCAGATGGAGGGCGGGAAGGCCGCGCGCGAGCTGCCCGGCATCGTGGATCAGGTCATGACCCTCGGCCTCTTCAGCCCGGAGACCGGCCCGGATGGGGCGACCTCCTGGCGGCACGACCCCGAGAAGGGCGAGACCCGCCGCCTGGTGTGCCGCTCGGGCAATCCCTGGGGCCTGCCCGCGAAGGACCGCTCTGGACGCCTCGACCTGACCGAGCCGGCAGACCTGGGCGCGCTTCTCACCAAGATCAACACCCAACCGAAAGGATGACCCTGATGACCTTCGACATGAACGATGTGGCGCCGCAGCAGTCCGGCGACCTGATCCCCGACGGCACGTTCGCCAAGGTGACGATGTCCATCCGCAAGGGCGGCGTCGATGGGGCCAATGAGCATGACCGCGGCCTGCTCAAGGCATCCAACCAACCGGGCAGCGATGTGCTGATGGTAGATGCCGAGTTCACCGTGGCCGAGGGGCCCTTTGCGCGGCGCAAGTTCTGGCAGAACTTCACCGTGCAGGGCGGCAAGCGCGACGAGCAGGGCCAGTCGGTCGGCTGGAAGATCTCGAAATCGACCTTCCGCGCGATGATCGACAGCGCGCTGGGGCTGAGCCCCGAGGACATGAGCGAGGCGGCGAAGGCGAAGCGCGTGCTGCGCGGCCTGGCCGATCTCGACGGGATCACCTTCGTCGCGAAGATCCGGATCGAGCCGAGCCGCAACCCGGCCTACAAGGACGCCAACAGGCTCGAGCATGTCGTGCTGCCCACGGCGCCCGAGTGGCAGAAGGTGATGGCGGGCGAGGCGGTGCTGGCGCAGCCCTCGCACCGGTCACGCCCGGCAGCCCCGGCCCCTGTATCGCCGGCGCCGGCCTGGGGGCAATCCCAGCCTGCCGGGTCC
Organism: Paracoccaceae bacterium; assembly: GCA_024742655.1. Taxonomy (GTDB): domain Bacteria; phylum Pseudomonadota; class Alphaproteobacteria; order Rhodobacterales; family Rhodobacteraceae; genus Roseovarius. Next base: position 2,628 of record JANSYB010000166.1, read on the forward strand.
GCTAGCGACACCGCGTGGTCAGCGCCCGCCACCCAACCCGCCACCCAACCCGCTGCCGACCCTGCCGCTCCGACGACCGCAGGCGGCCCGGCCTGGCTGAACCCATGAGCCCGGACGAATGGCAGACGCATGTCACCACCGAGGCGGCCCTCGCGATGGGGCGATGGCTGGAGGCGCGGGGGCGGCTCGACCGCCCCATCGCCACCCTCACGCGAAAGGATCTCGAATGTATGGCGTCAAACGCAATCAGCCGCTTCATCGTCCTGTCGTCACAGCGGCGCCGATCAGCCCCCGACCCAAAGGAGCGCGAGGCACTCGAGCGGCTGCTCATGGGGTAGGGGCGTCGCCCGCAAGACCTACCCATGACCCGAGATCCCGCGAGGCGCTTGGCCGTCGTGTGCCCTGTGCACTTTGCGGCCGGGAGGCTCGGGGCTTTGGCTTCTGTCTTGGTCTGCGTCGCGACCGGCATCCCTATCACCGTTTCTGCTCACTGGCTTGCCAGGACGCAGGCAGCGCCATCGCCCGAAGGAGTTTTGGAATGATCGACAAGACCGACATGGAAGTCCGCGCGATCCGCGAGGCGCGCCGTGAACTGGCGCTTGCGCTGACCGAGATGGGGCTGATGGAGCCCTTCTCCGACCGGCCGGCCGCGGAGATCGATGCGCTGATCGAGGCTTGCGTGGATGGGTTTCAGGCGTCGATGCGGCGTCAGTCCGACGCCGGCGATGTGCCGTTTTAGGGAGGGTTTCGGAAATGCTGGACCTCAACCACGACTCCGGTCTTGTCTACGGACGCCCGGCCCATGCAGCCGCGCCGCTCGGCGCCCGGATCAACGCCTTGCTCGACGCCGCGCTGGTGGCCGAGCGCGACACACAACGGCCCCGCGACTATCTCGGCGCCAGCCGGATCGGTGAGCCCTGTGCACGCAGGCTGGTCTATGAATACACCAAGACCCCGGTCGATCCGGGCAAGGAGTTCGAAGGGAGAACCCTGCGCATCTTCGAGGCGGGTCACGTCTTCGAGGATCTGGCCATCCGCTGGTTGCGCGCGGCCGGGTTTGACCTGCGCACGGAAAAGCGCGGTGGCGGCCAGTTCGGCTTCGAGACGGCGGGCGGGCGGATCCGAGGACACGTCGATGGTGTCATCATTGGCGGCCCCGACGTTGAAATTCCCTGGCCAGCGCTCTGGGAGCACAAGGCGCTGAAGGCGTCCTCCTGGTCGGACACGGCGAAGAAAGGCGTGCAGGTCTCCAAGCCGGTCTATTTCGGGCAGATGCAGATCTACATGGCCTACATGGGCCTCGGCTCGGCGCTCTTCACCGCGCTGAACAAGGACACCTGCGAGCTCTACCACGAGCACGTGCCGTTCGACCCATCCATCGCGCAGGCGCTGTCCGACAAGGCAGTCATGGTGCTGCGCGCCGCCGACGCGGGCGAGCTGCTGCCGCGGATGGCCGCCCATGCCGATTTCTACCTCTGCCGCTTCTGTCCCTACAGCGCGCGGTGCTGGTCGGAGGATCGGCCATGAGCATCATTCTGTCGGAGGCACAGGCGGAGGCCATCGCTGTCATCCGGGACTGGTATCGGACCCGCCGTCACGAGCAGCAGGTTCTGCGAGTGTTTGGGTATGCAGGGACCGGAAAAACCACGTTCACCAGGGAGGCGATACAGGCGCTCGGCCTCGAGCCGATGACGCCCGGCGGCTTGGGCGGTGTGCTCTTTGCCGCCTTCACTGGCAAGGCGGTGCTCGTCATGACGCGCAAGGGCACGCCGGCGCAGACGATCCACAGCCTGATTTATCGCACCTCCGAGGCCACGCCCGAGGAGATCGAGCGTGTGACCGCGGAACTCGCGGCGCTGGAGCGTGACCTGCCGCGTATGGGTCCGGCTGAGCGGGGCTTTGCCTCGGCCCAGATTGCGCAGCTGAAACTCCGGCTCGACCACATTCATGAGCCGCAATTCGTGCTCAACCCGCATTCCGACCTGCGCGGTGCCGACCTTCTCGTGCTCGACGAGGTGTCGATGGTGGGCCGAAAGATGGCCGAGGACCTGTTGGCCTTCGGCACGCCCATCCTCGTGCTGGGCGATCCGGGGCAATTGCCACCGATCGGCGAGAAGAGCTTTTTCACCGATGCGGTGCCCGACGTGATGCTGACGGAGATCCACCGTCAGGCGGCCGACAGCCCGATCCTCAGGCTGGCCACCATGGCGCGCCAGGGTCAGCCCATTCCGTTCGGCGGGTTCGACGAAAATGTCTGGAAGATGCCGCAGCGCGACGTGATTCCGGGACAGCTGCTCAACGGAGGGCAGGTGATCTGCGGCAGGAACGCGACGCGCCGCCGTCTCAACATGGCAATGAAACGGGCCGCCGGGTACGGCGCGGATTACCCCACCGGCGGGGGCGAAAAGATCATCTGTCTGCGCAACCGCAATGATCTCGGCCTGATCAACGGGATGTTCCTGACGCTCACCGACGTGCACGCGCATCCGCATAACCCGCGCGCTTTCCGCGCAGCGATCCGGACCGAGGATGGTCTCGTGATCCCGGGCGAGCAGGAGTTCTGGCGCGGGGAATACGATGATCACGTGCTCTTCGACCCCAACCGCAATCGGGATGAATGGCTGACGCGCCGAGGGTTGATCGAGACGAGCTGGGGCTACGCCATCACCTGTCACAAGGCCCAGGGATCATCCTTCGGCACGGTGGTCGTCTTCGACGAAGGCTTTGGTGGGAGCGCCGAGGATTACAACCGCTGGCTCTACACCGCCATCACCCGGGCCGAGCACGGCCTTCTCATTCTGTCATGAAAGGAGCGTTTCCAATGCGAAAGCCGTCATGCGACCCGCGTTCGCCCGCTGAACAAGAGGCGAGCCTTCAGGCAATGGCCAGACGGACCGGCTCTTCCGTCGAGGAATTGCGCCGACTGGAGCAGGCTCTGCGAGACATTCCCATCGAGCGCTTTCTTGAAAGGTGTTTCGGCGCGAACCACGGCGCGTTCTACGACCCGCGCGAGGACCTCTGGATTGTTCCGAACCGCGCGCATGAGGGCCCGGGGTTTGCATTTACCGCGATCCGTAGCGACCGCAGCTGGTTTGGCGGTGTCGTTCCTCCGGGGGCGTTCCAATGAGTGCCGTTGTCATCGACCTCAATGACGTGGTCCCGCATTATGCTGAACTGCCGCGATACGATATGGACCTGATTGTTCAACGCTTGCGTGACACGGCCGAGACCTGGGTGCCGCGGCTGTTTCCCAACGGCAAGCGCGTCGGCGACGAGTGGCGGCTGGCCAATATCCGCGGGGACGCACCG
>JANSYB010000065.1 GCA_024742655.1 Paracoccaceae bacterium
ATTCCGCACGCCGGGCGCAGGCCCGATCATCGGGTTGCCGTCGGGGGGGTGGGAAATCGCGCCGTGCACCTCGCGCTGGATGCCCAGCTCGGCGAAGATCGGCATGCGGTTCAGGCTTTCCTCCAGCCAGGGCATGATCCGGTCGTAATCGGCATCGAACAGCCAGTTCTCGTAATGCCACGGGCATTCATCCAGCCAAACGGCGTTGGGGTTCTCCTTTTCGTAGATGCCGATCAGCCCGCGCTTCTGCTCCATCCGGATGTAGCCCGATACCTTGCGGTCATCGCGAATGACAGGCAGTTCTTTTTCCAGACCCTCGAATTCCGGCACCGTCTCGGTCACGAAATAGTGGTGCGTCATCGACGTCATCGGCAGTTGCAGCCCCGACCATTCGCCCATCTGCCGGGCATAGGTGCCGCCCGCGTTGACCACATGTTCGCAGGTGATCGTGCCCTTTTCGCTTTCGACGACCCATTCGCCGGCGGCGTTCTGCGTAATATTGGTGGCGCGGCAGTTGCGGATGATCCGTACGCCCTTTTGTCGGGCGCCGGCCGCCATGGCCATGGTGACATTCGTGGGGTCCACATGACCGTCATCGGGGGTGTAAAGCGCGCCCAGCACGCCGTCGAGATTGTAGAACGGGTGGTTGGCGGCGATATGGTCCGTGCCCACCAGCTCGATATTGAACCCCAGCGACCGGCCCACCGACAGGGTATGGCGCAGCCAGTCCATCTCGTCCTCGGTATAGGCCAGCCGATACGATCCGCAGCCATGCCAGGTGACGGCCTGCCCGGTCTCGGCCTCAAGCGCGCCGGAGTAGAGCCCGATGTTGTAATCCACGCATTTACCAAGGCCGAAACTGGACGTGGAATGGGTGATCTGCCCCGCCGCGTGCCAGGTCGAGCCGCTGGTCAGCTCCGCCTTTTCCAACAGAACCACCTCTGGCCCCCACCCCTCATGCGCCAGGTGATAGGCCAGGCCCACCCCCATGACGCCGCCGCCAACAATGACCACGCGGGCGTGGGTGGGAAAACTCTTGTCGGACATGTCGAAAATTCCTGTGAGCTGAGTCGCATTTTCGCTCGACAGGCTATTCGTACAAATGTACCGTCGTCAATCATGAATGACACAAATGTATCAAACACCGTCCTTGACCGCCTGACACAGGAATGGGAGGCCCTGACGCCCGAGGCGCAGAAGGCCGCCCGCTATGTGCTTGAAAACCCGGCGGATGTCGGCGTTTCCACCGTGCGCGAGATTGCCGAGGCGGCGAATGTGAAGCCCAATACCTTCGTGCGCATGGCCCGCCAGGTCGGATTCGACGGCTACGACGATTTCCGCGAACCCTTCCGCGATGCGATCCGGCGCGGGCAGGTCAGCTTTCCGGACCGCGCCCGATGGCTGCAGGAGATCAGCCGCTCGGGCGATCTGGGCGGGCTTTATGCCGACATGGTGGGCGCGGCGATCCAGAATCTCGAGGAAAGTTTTGCCGCGATCAGCGCCGAGGATCTCAAACGCGCCGCAGAGGCGATCTGGAACAGCCGGCAGGTCTTTACCCTTGGCGTGGGCGTGAACAACGCCAATGCGCGCAACTTCACCTATCTGGCCAGTACCGGCATGACGCAGTTCCACGCCATCCCGCGCCCCGGCTCGGTCGCGGTGGATGATATCGCCTGGGCGGATGGGCGTGACGTGCTCATTGCCATGACCCTCAGACCCTACCGGACCGAGGTGATCGAGACCGTGCGCCTTGCGCGAGAGCAGGGCATGACCGTCATCGGGATCTCCGACAGCCCGGCCAGCCCGATCATCCTGCAGGCGCAGCACGGATTCGTCGTGGCGGCGGACACGCCGCAGTTTTTTCCCTCGTCGGTTTCGACCATCGCGCTGCTGGAGACGCTGCTGAGCTTCGTGATCGCCGTGGCCAGCGATGAGATCGTCGAGCGGGTCGGGAAATTCCACCAACGGCGCCATCAGCTTGGCATCTACATGGAGGAGCCGGAATGAACGCGCCGCTCATTCATTCGCTCGACGCCCGTTACTATACGGATCCGGCCATATTCGATAAGGAAATCAATGGCTTGCTTTCCCGGACATGGCAATTCGCGGGCCATGTCAGCCAGATCCCCAACGTGGGCGACTACTTTGCCTTCCGGATCGCGGGGCAGAGCCTTTTCTGCATTCGTGGCCGCGACGGGGCGGTGCGCTGTTTCTACAATGTCTGTCAGCACCGCGCGCATGAACTGGTCGAGGGCACGGGCAGTACGCGCGTTGTTGTCTGCCCCTATCACGCCTGGACATACGAGTTGACAGGAGAGCTGCGCGCGGGGCCGAACATCAAGTCCGTGCCGGGCTTCGACCGGTCCAAAATCTGCCTGACCGAAGTGCGCTGCGAGGATTTCAACAGTTTTCTCTTCGTCAATCTTGATCCCGAGACCGCGCCGATGGACGACTGGTTTCCCGGCGTGCGCGAGGAATTGCGCGAATACGTGCCCGGTATCGACCGGTTGGCGCCATTGGAATGGGTGGAAATACCCGAGCATTGCAACTGGAAAGTGTCGGTCGAGAATTATTCGGAATGCTATCACTGTCCGCTCAATCACCCGACCTTTGCCGAGGGCGTGATCAAGCCCGAAACCTACGACATTCAGCCCGATCCCTCGGGTGGCTACGTGCTACGCCACACGACCGAGTGTCAAAGCCTGGAGGCGATGACCTATCCCGTTGATATGTCGGTCAGACATGCGGGCGACTATCAAAGCTGGTTCCTGTGGCCGATGTTTTCGTTCCAGTGTTATCCGGGCAATGTGCTGAACACCTATCACTGGCGGGCGCATGACGTGGATCACTGCACGGTCTATCGCGGTTGGTACACCGAGCACGGCGCCGAAAGCGACGTGATCCGCGGGCTGGCCGTGCAAGACCGCCAGACCACCGTGGAGGAGGATATCCGGCTGGTCGAATCGGTGCATCGCGGGCTGAAATCGCGGGGGTACAAGCCCGGCCCGCTGGTGCTCGATCCCGGATGCGGGGTGCATTCCGAACATTCCATCCGGGCGCTGCAGCAATGGATGCGGGAGGCGGTGGAAGACTGAAGCCCGCGATTTTTCTACGAAAAATCAAGGCACGTCGGCATCCCTTGCCGGACCGAGGCGCGAGCGTGGCGGCGGGTGGCGATGGCGGCGTGGTCCATGCCAAACTTGCCGGATTGCCCGGCTTGACGCGCCAGCCGCGCCGGTATCTGGATATCGGGGACCGTGTCCCGCGTGTCCAGCAGGTGTATCGCCGGACGAAACCGCAGTATGACAGGCTGTGGCAGCATCGAATCCGTGTCGGCCGGGATTGAAATCCGTCGCATTATGTCTGGCGGCGGACGATCAGGCCCCTAGCTTGCCACCAACGCGGAACATATCGGAAGGGACGGGTATGAAACAGGATTGGCTCAACTATATCGACGGGGCGTGGTGTGCGGGTGGCGCGGGTCAGGTCGATATCGTCAGCCCCGGCACCGGCGAGGTGATCGCGCGTCATGCGCTGGCCGATGAGGCGGATGTGGACCGGGCGGTGCAGGCGGCCCGGCGCGTGCACCAGTCGGGTGTCCTGACCGATCTGCGCCCTGTGGAGCGGGGCCGGATGGTGCAGGCGATGGGGCGCTACCTGCTTGATCATAAAGAGGATATCGCGCCCGTTCTGTCGCGCGAGCAGGGCAAGACCCTGTGGGAGGCCCGGCGCGAGATCGACGGGGCCGCGCGCTATTTCGAGTATTACGGCAATCAGGCCGAAACGGTCGAGGGCCGCTCGATCCCGCTGGGTGCGGGCTATTTCGACTTCACCCAGTATGAGCCTTACGGCGTGTCGGCGCAGATCATCCCGTGGAATTTCCCGGTCGAGATCGCCGCGCGCTCGATTTCCGCCGCGCTGGCGACCGGCAATGCCTGCGTGGTCAAGACACCCGAACTCACCCCCTGTTCCAGCTGGATTTTCGCCGACGCGGCCGAGGCGGCGGGCTTGCCGGCGGGGGCGGTCAACATCCTGTGCGGCTGGGGCCACCAGGCCGGTGCGGCACTGAGCGCGCATCCAGACGTCAACCAGGTCGTGTTCACCGGCTCTGTCGGCACCGGCGTGGCGGTGGCCGCGGCGGCGGCGCGCAACGTGGTGCCCTGCGTGCTGGAACTGGGCGGCAAATCGGCGGCCATCGTGCATGACGATGCCGATCTGGACGCGTTCGAGGCCGACATCCGCATGGGCATCTATTTCAACGCCGGACAGGTCTGTTCGGCGATGAGCCGCGTTCTGGTCCACGAAAGCCGCCATGACGAGGTGGTGGAGCGCGCGGTGAAAGTGGCGAAATCGCTGGATGTGGGGCCGGGGATCGAGCGCGGCGAAATGGGGCTGAGCATGGGCTCCATGGTCAGCGAGGCGCAGCGCGACCGCGCCGCCGGGATGGTGTCGCAGGCCGAGGCCGAGGGCGCGCGCGTGGCCACCGGTGGGCGGGCAATGAACATTCCCGGCGCATTTCTGGAGCCCACCGTCATGGTCAATGTCGCCCCCGACATGACCATCGCGCAGCAAGAGGTGTTCGGCCCGGTGCCGTCGGTCATGCCGTTCCGCGACGAGGCGCAGGCCATCGAGATCGCCAACGGCACGCAATACGGCCTTGTGGCCGGGGTCTTTACCCGCGATCTGGACCGCGCCAGCCGTGCGGCGCAGAAATTGCGCGCGGGGCAGGTGTTCGTGAACCAGTGGTTCGCGGGCGGGGTGGAAACCCCCTTTGGTGGCTATGGCAAGTCGGGCTACGGGCGTGAAAAGGGGCGTGAGGCGCTGTGGAACTACGTGCAGACCAAGAATGTCGCGATCCGGGTCGGCTGAGATGACCGGCGCGCTGGACAGCATCGCCGCGAGGCTATGCGCGGTCGATCCGGGGCAGGCGGCGCGCGATCTGGCAGATCAGTCGATCCTCGATACGGCCGCCTGCATCATGGCGGGCTGGCAAACGCCACAAAGGCGGGCGGTGTCGGCGATGCTGGAGCGGTCTGGCAATCGCGGCGCCGGGGCGCGGGCGCTGTTGCTGGGCACGGCGGCGCATGCGCTGGATTACGATGATTTCGAGCAACCCGGCTCCACCCATCCAAGCGCGGTCCTGGTCCCGGCGATCCTGGCCGTGGCCGCGTCCGAAGAGGTCACGCGCGCCGGGGCCGAGGCCGCCTACGTGGCGGGCTACGAGGTGATCCTGTCGCTGGGGCTGGCGCTTGGCTATGGCCATTACATGGCGGGCTGGCATGCAACGGGCACACTGGGCCTGATCGGTGCGGCGGGCACGGCGGCGCATCTTCTGGGGCTTGACCGGGCCGCTACGGTGTCAGCGCTGTCGCTGGCGATGACCAAGGCGGCGGGCCTCAAGGTGCAATTCGGGGCCGATGCCAAGGCCGCCCATGCCGGGCTGGCCGCGCGGGGCGGGGTCGATGCGGCCTATCTGGCCGCCGCGGGCCTTTCGGCCGCGCCCGATGCGTTCGATGCGCCCAAGGGCTTTGCCGCGCTTTATGCGCCGGGGCCGGCCTCTGCGCCTCCCTTGGCGTCGATCCTCGATCACCCGCCCTATCGCAAGCTGTCGCCGGCCTGTGGCTACACGCTGCGCGCGATCGAGGCGGCGGGCGAGATCACGCACCAGCCGGGTTTTGCCGCTGCTGCAATCGAAGCGGTCGATATCGAGATCGCCGAGCCCTATCACGATGTGGCCGGCATCGCCGCACCCGCGACGGGCCACGAGGCGCGGTTCAGCGTGACATGGTGCGTGGCCTGCGCGCTGACCGACGGGCAGGTGGGGCTGGGTCATTTCACCGATCAGGCGCTGTCGCGCCCCGATCTGCGCGCGCTGGAGCGGCGGATCAGGGTGCAACGCTATGCCCTGCCGGACGGGGCGGGCGATGTCAGCCCCGAGGCCCCCGAGCGCGTGACCGTGCAGTTGATGGACGGTCGAACGCACCACGCCGCCTGTGCCGTGCAAAAGGGCGGGCCGGGCCGCCCGCTGGACCCCGCCGATCTGATGGCAAAGCTGGCCGATTGCGGCATGACGCGCGCCGTGGCCGACAGCTTTCTTGCACATCCGGGCACATCGGGGTTCAGTGGGGCCCAGATCCTGCCGCCCGATATCGTCGCGGCGCTGCCCTGACGAAAGGCGCGTTTTCATGCCGAATAGCCCTGTTGCCCCCGCATCGGTCCGCGAGGTCGTGGAATCCGGCCTGTGTATCGGTTGCGGGCTGTGTGAGGCATTGGCCCCCGAAAGATGGGTGATGCGCATGACGGATCAGGGCCGGTTGCGGCCCGCGCCGGTGTCTGATGAGGGCCCTGACGCGGATGCGTCCATCCTTGCCGCCTGTCCCGGTGCAGTGGCCGAGGCGGTGCCGCGTGGCGAGAAGAACGACGATGTCTGGGGCAGTTACACCCATATGGGCGAGGCGTGGGCAGGCGACCCGGATATCCGTTTTCGCGCGGCGACGGGCGGGGTTCTGACCGCTTTGGGCGTGCATCTGCTGCGCGCGGGCAAGGCGGCGTTCATCCTGCATTGCGCCGCCGACCCGGAGCGGCCGATGCGGTCGCGCTGGACGATCTCGGAAACGCCCGGGCAGGTGGTGGCGCGGGCAGGTTCGCGCTATGGCCCGTCCGACACGCTGGCCGGGCTCGAGGCGGCGCTGGCGCGGAATGCGCCCTTTGCGATCATCGCCAAGCCCTGCGATGCGGGCGCCGTGCGGGCGCGGGCCAAGGCCGATCCGCGCCTTGACCGACTGCTGGTGGCGGTGCTGGTCATGGTCTGTGGCGGCGCGTCTGATCTGGGCAAGTCGCTGGCCGTGCTGGAGGCGTTGGGCGTGGACGAAGACGAGGTCACGCTGTTCCGGTATCGCGGGCATGGCAACCCGGGCCCGACGCGAATCGAGACCCGCGATGGCCGCGTGTTCGAGAAAACCTATGCCGAGATGTGGGCCGACGAGGCGGGCTGGCGCATCCAGAGCCGGTGCAAGCTGTGCCCCGACGCGATAGGAGACGCCGCCGATATCGCCGCGGCCGATATCTGGCCCGACGCCAACCCGACGGGCGAGGATGACGGCTTCAACGGGATCATCACCCGCACGCCCGAGGGGCAGGCCCTGATGCAGGCGGCGGTCGCGGCCGGCGATCTGGTTCTGGGAGAGGATCACGGCCCGCGCGATTACGATCACTTCCAGCCGCATCAACTGCGCAAGAAACAGGCGATGGCCGCGCGTCTGCGCGGTCTGGCGGCGGCGGGCCGGCCCGTCTACCGCCACGCGGGGTTGCGCCTTGATTTACTGGATAGTTGCGATGCGGAGGAGGAGGCGGGTGCCTGCAAGCGCGCAAAACAAGGCCGGTTTGATGAAGAGGTGCCGCGGAAATGATGCAAAAGCCCTTTACCGAGGATCAGGCGCGCGGGATGCTGATCGGGCTGGCCGTGGGCGACGCGCTTGGCACCACGCTGGAGTTCAAGCCGCGCGGCACGTTCGCGCCGATCACCGACATGGTGGGGGGCGGGCCGTTCAACCTCGATCCGGGCAAGTGGACCGATGACACCTCCATGGCGATGTGCCTGGCGCAGATGCTGCGTTCGGCCAATGGCTGGGATGCCGAGGACGCGATGAAACGGTTCATCAACTGGCGCGACTACGGCTATCTGTCCTCGACCCGGGTGTGTTTCGACATCGGCAATCAGACCGCCGATGCGCTGCGCAGGTTCGAGCAGACGGGCAACCCCTATGCCGGGCTGGTCGAGAACGAGGCATCGGGCAATGGCGGGATCATGCGGCTGGCGCCCGTCGTGCTGGCCTATGGCGCGTCCAAGGAAAGCGCGATGGCCGCCGCCCAACTCCAAAGTCGTCTGACCCATGCCAGCCTGCTGTGCCAGCGCGCGGCGGCCAATATGGCGGAATTCATGGTGACCGGGGATACCGGCCTGCTGCCCCGACCCGAGGCGCCCCCGGATGAGGCCAGCGGTTACGTCGTGCATACGTTGCACGCGGCCTTCTGGGCGTTGACGCAGGGCGAGACGTTTCGCGACGTGTTGCTGGCGGCGGTGAACCTTGGCGGGGATGCCGACACGGTCGGTGCGGTGACCGGACAACTCGCGGGCCGCATCTATGGCTACGAGGGGATCCCGGCGGAGTGGCGGGCAAAGCTTTACGACCATGACAAGATTCTGACGGCGGCGGATGATCTTTATGTCATCCGCCCCATCGATGTGTGAGGGAGGACACCAGATGAGCACATTCGACGAAGACCTGTTTCTCAAGGGGCTGGAGCAGCGCAAGGGCACGCTGGGGGCGGAGTATGTCGACAAGAACCTCGCCGCCGCCGACGATTTCACCCGCCCCTTCCAGGAGGCGATGAC
>JANSYB010000418.1 GCA_024742655.1 Paracoccaceae bacterium
GATTTGCCGCCATCCTTCAGAACGACGCGGATGCCACCGATTTCCATCGCCTTGTCCACCGCCTTGGCCATGTCATAGACGGTCAGCGCGGCGGTCGAGACGGCGGTCAGCGCCTCCATCTCGACGCCGGTCTGGCCGGTGGTCTTGACCGTGCCCTCGATGCGCACGCCGGGCAGGTCCGGGTCCAGTGTCAGCTCCACCGCGACCTTGGTCACGGGCAGGGGGTGGCAGAGCGGGATCAGCTCGGGCGTCTTCTTGGCGCCCATGATGCCCGCCAGCCGTGCCACGGCCAGAACATCGCCCTTCTTTGCGCGGCCTTCGGAAATGATATCAAAAGTTTGACGGGCCATCTTTACGTGCCCTTCGGCCACGGCGATCCGGTCCGTCACCGCCTTGTCCGACACGTCGACCATATGCGCGTCGCCCTTGCCGTCGAAATGGGTCAGGTCGGCCATCACATGCCTCCGGGCGCGGGCGGTGCGCTCAGGATCTGTTGCGTGGCGGCGGTGACATCGTCCTGCCGCATGAGCGATTCCCCGATCAGGAAGCTGCGCGCGCCATACATGGCCATCTCGGCCAGGTCCTGCGCGCTGTTCAGCCCGCTTTCGCAGACGATCATCCGGTCGACCGGGACCAGCTTGGACAGGCGCCGCGTGGTATCGAGCGTGGTCTCGAACGTGTTGAGGTTGCGGTTGTTGATGCCGATCATCTTCGAGCTCAGCTCTGCCGCGCGGTCCAGTTCCGCCTCGTCATGCACCTCAAGCAGCGCATCCATGCGCCAGCGCGCGGCGGCCTCTTCCAGTTCGGCGGCTTGCGCGTCGCTGACCGAGGCCATGATGATCAGGATGCAATCGGCCCCCCAGGCGCGCGCCTCTGCCACCTGGTAGGGGTCATACATGAAATCCTTGCGCAGAACGGGCAGGGCGCAGGCCGCGCGCGCCTGCACAAGAAACTCGGGCGCGCCCTGAAAGCTGGGTGTGTCGGTCAGCACCGACAGGCAGGCCGCCCCGCCGTCTTCATAGGCGCGGGCCAGGGCGGGCGGGTCGAAATCGGCACGAATCAGACCTTTCGAGGGGCTGGCCTTCTTGATTTCGGCAATCAGGCCGAAACCGGTTTTCGAGGCCTGCAGGAGTTTTTCCGCAAAGGGGCGCACCTCGGGTGCGGCCTCGGCCTCGGCTTCGATCTCGGAGAGTGGTTTCGCGGATTTGGCCGCGGCGATCTCGTCCAGCTTGTAGGCTTTGATCTTTTCCAGGATGGTTGGGGTGCTCATGCGGCCTCCGATGTGACTTTGGCCAGTGTGTCTATGCGGGCCTTCGCGGCTCCGCTGTCAATGCTTTCGCGGGCCATGGCGACGCCCTCGCGCAGGTCTGCGGCCTTGCCCGCCACCACCAGGGCGGCGGCGGCATTCAGCAGCACCGCATCGCGATAGGCGCCGGCCTCACCTGAAAGCAACGCGCGGAAGGCCGCGCCGTTTTCCTCGGGCGTGCCGCCGAGGATGTCCTCGAACGGGTGAACGGGCAGGCCGAAATCCTCCGGGTGCAGCTCGGCCTCGCGGATCTGGCCGTCCTCCTCGAGGGCCGCGACCCAGCTGATGCCGGATATCGACAGTTCGTCCGTGCCATCGCCGCCATGCACCAGCCAGGCCCGTTCGCTGCCCAGTTGCCCCAGCGTCTCGGCCATGGGGCGGATCAGATCGCGGCTGAACGCGCCGGTCAATTGCCGTTTGACGCCCGCGGGGTTGGTCAGCGGGCCGAGGATGTTGAAGATCGTGCGCGTGCCCAACTCGGCCCTCACGGGGCCGACATGGGCCATGGCCGGGTGATGCATCGGCGCCATCATGAAAGCGATGCCGGCACTTTCCAAAGCCTTTTCAACGATATCCGCGCCGACCATCACGTTGACGCCCATCTGCGTCAGCGCATCGGCGGCGCCGGATTTGGAGCTGAGGTTGCGGTTGCCATGCTTGGCCACCGGCACGCCCGCGCCCGCCACGACAAAGGCCGTGGCAGTGGAGATGTTCAACGTGCCCTTGCCGTCACCCCCGGTGCCGACGATGTCCATCGCACCCGCAGGTGCGCGCACCTTGTTGCACTTGGCGCGCATGACGGCGGCGGCTGCGGCGTATTCATCCACCGTTTCGCCCCGTGTGCGCAACGCCATCAGGAAGCCACCGACCTGCGCCGGTGTCGCCTCGCCCTCGAACAACACGCCAAAGGCGCGTTCGGCCTCGTCGCGACTCAGCGCGCGTTCCGCGGCGGCCCCGATCAGCGGCTTGAGGTCATCGCTCATGCCGGCACCGCCATCATGTCGAGGAAATTCTTCAGCAGGGCATGCCCATGCTGCGAGGCGATGGATTCGGGGTGGAACTGCACGCCATGGATGGGCAAGTCGCGATGTTGCAGGCCCATGATGGTGCCGTCCTCAAGCTCTGCGGTGATTTCGAGGCAGTCGGGGCAGCTGTCGCGCTCCACCACCAGCGAGTGATAGCGCGTCGCCTCGAACGGTGAGGGCAGGCCGGCAAAGACGCCCTTGCCGGTGTGGTGCATCTTGCCCATCTTGCCATGCACGATTTCGGAATGGCGCACCACCTTGCCACCAAAGGCCTGTCCGATCGTCTGGTGGCCCAGGCACACGCCCAGAAGCGGTGTGCGGGTTTCCGCCGCCGCCGCGGTCAGCGCGAGGCAAATTCCCGCCTGATCGGGGTCACAGGGCCCGGGACTGAGCAGAATACCCGCCGGGCGCATCGCCATGGCCTGTTGCACATCCAGCGCATCGTTGCGCCGAACCACCACGTCGGCCCCCAATTCACCCACGTAATGCACGAGGTTGTAGGTAAAACTGTCGTAGTTATCTATCAGTAGCAGCATCTTGGCCATTCATGTTCGGATTGGGGGCTGGAGGCCCGGGTCGCAGTCGCGGTATACTTGTTCAGGCTTGCGCGGCACCGTCAAGGGGCGCATGGTCGGGAAAAAGGCAAATACGAGGGCAAAAGCAGTGCGAAGCGGATTTTTGGCAGGTCTTTTATCAGGCGGCGTGGTATCGGGCGCGGTTCTGGGGGCGGTGTCGGTGCTGACCGGTCCACCCGGGGACAGCGCGCCGCAGGCGGTGCCGCTCGAGGTGCCGGCAGGATCCGAGTTCGACCAGTCACGCGAGGACACCGAGGCCAGCCTGCCCACCCTGCAGGAGCCGCTGGCCCCCGACGACGTGCCGCAGGTCGAGGCCCCGGAGCCGGACGACCTGAGCTCGCTGTCGGGTGTGGACACCGAACCGGCTGCCGCGCCGCAGACGGGTGAGGCGCAAGGCACGCTGGAGGCCCCAGAAGCACAGGACAGCGGATCGGGTATCGCGCTGCAAAGCGA
>JANSYB010000435.1 GCA_024742655.1 Paracoccaceae bacterium
ACAACTGCGTTATTTCGATGCTTTGGCGCGGGTTGGCCATTTCGGCCGCGCCGCCGACAGCTGTGCGATTTCGCAACCGGCCCTCTCGGTCCAGATCAAGGAGTTGGAAACCTCGCTGGGCACGCCGCTCTTCGAGCGCGGTCCGCGCCATGTCCGCCTGACCGGTTTCGGCGAGGCGTTCGCGCAGCGGGTCAAGGGCATCCTGCGCGCAGTGGACGAGTTGTCGGACATGGCGCGCACCGCCGAGGGCCGGCTGACCGGACGTCTGCGTCTTGGCGTCATTCCGACGATCGCGCCCTACCTGTTGCCGACCTTTCTGCGCCTCTTGCCCGAAACGCATGCCGGTCTGGATATCAGCCTGCGCGAAACCATGACCGCGCGGCTGATCGGTGAGCTCAACGACGGGCAACTCGATGCCGCCATCGTCGCCCTGCCCGTGTCCGAGCCCGGCCTGACCGAGGTCGCCCTGTTCGAGGAGAACATGGTGCTGCTGCGCCCCGCAACCGAGGCCGACCACCCTGCCCCCAGCCCCGCGGAGCTGACCGGCCTGCGCCTGTTACTGCTGGAAGAAGGGCATTGCTTTCGCGATCAGGCGCTGAGCTTCTGCAACCTGCCCGGCGGCCCGGCGCGTGACGGGCTGGACGGCACATCGCTGTCAACGCTGGTGCAGATGGTCGGCGCGGGCATGGGCGTGACGCTGATCCCGGAAATGGCCCTGCCGGTGGAAGGCCGGTCCGCCCCGGTCTCGGCAACGGGTTTTGCCGGGGGACAACCGTCGCGCCGCGTCGGCATGATCTGGCGCGAGTCGACCCCGCTGGCAGACCACCTGATGCAGATCGCAAGCGTGGTGGAACAGGCCGGCCGGGACATTCTGCGCAGCGCGCGCGGCTAAGCGACCGGCGCACTACTTTGAGGTTGCCACGAACACCCCGTCCCAGTCCGCCCCCGGCGGCGCGGCGCGAAATGCGGCGATCCGGTCCGTGTAAAGCGCGACATAGCCCGCGACATCCAGATTCAGCGCCGCGGCCTGCGCGGCCATCTCTTTCAGTGCCGCCTCGGCCGCGTCCCAATCCTGCGCGCCGTAGGCCGAGCGCATCGCGCTATTGGCCGATTGCAACATGACAAACCCGGGCTGGTCCCGCAGCGACGCATCCCCCAGCAATGCGAAAATACGCTCGGGCCGGGTCTTGCCCTTTACACGGATCAGGTCGAGTTCGATCACCGCGAAACCGTCCTCGACCTTCTGCGCCGTCGTCTCGCCCAGGATGATCCTCAGGCCGTAGGCCTTGGATTGCCCCTCCAGCCGCGAGGCCAGGTTCACCGCGTCGCCAAGCGCCGTGTAGTCGAACCGCGTGGCCGAGCCCATGTTGCCGACGACGCAATCGCCGGTGTTGATGCCGACACCGACATCCACGGGCGGCGCAGTGCCGCCCTCTGCCTCCGCCTCCCGGGCGCGCTTTGCGTTGAACACCTCGATATCCGAGATCATCCGCAGGGCGGCCCGGCAGGCGGCCTTTTCGTGCTC
Source organism: Paracoccaceae bacterium (assembly GCA_024742655.1). Classification (GTDB taxonomy): domain Bacteria; phylum Pseudomonadota; class Alphaproteobacteria; order Rhodobacterales; family Rhodobacteraceae; genus Roseovarius. The sequence continues at coordinate 1,526 of JANSYB010000435.1, forward strand.
GGCCGTGTCCAGCGGCGCGTTCCAGAAGGCCATCACCGCGTCACCCATGAACTTGTCGATCGTGCCGCGCTCATCCAGAATGGCCTGCGATTGCACGGTCAGGAACCCGTTCATCAGCGTGGTCAGCCCGGCGGGATCATCGCGGTAGCCTTCGGCCAGGGTGGTAAAGCCGCGCACGTCGCTGAACAGGATCGACAGGCTGCGCCGCTCCCCTCCAAGGCTGAGTTCTTCGCGGTTCTCGGACAGGCGGGCGACAAGATCGGGCGAAACATACTGACCAAAGGCCGAGCGGATATGCGCCCGCATGCGTTCTTCGCGCAGGTAATTGAGGCTGGACATGACCATGACCGACAAGAGCACCGACAGCGCCGGCCAGACCGGGTCGAGCAGAACCTGCTGGGACTGGAAAAGATACCATGACAGCCCGACCCATCCCCCGGTCAGCAGAACGGTCAGCGCGATGATGAACACCGCGCCGGTGCTGGGTGCCAGAAGCACCACCAGCAGGGCCAGCATGGCGGTGGCGACTAACTCGGCGCCAATGGCATAGTTGGGCCGCACCAAAAGGGATTTCGACAGGATGTTCTCAAGAAGCTGGGCATGGATTTCCACCCCCGGCATGGGCACGCCAAGCGGCGTGGGCCGGAAATCCTCAAGCCCGATGGCCGAGGTGCCCACCAGCACCAGATGCCCCGCCAGCCGACGTTCCGGCATGCGGCCCTGCAGGATATCGGCGGCACTGACATATCGCTCCGGCCGCGAGGCCGAGAAATAGGGCCAGACCGACCCATCCGCGGCGGTTTCGACCAGTTGGCGGGCGATGACCACGCCTTCGATCCCGGCCGCGTTGACGCGCACGCCGAACGCATCGCCCCCCGTCGCCACGCGCAGCAATTCGGGCGCAAGGCCCAGCCGGATCTTGTTCTGGACCTGCATCACGATGGGCACGCGTCGATAGATGCCATCGGGATCGGGCCGGATCGAGAACATGCCGCGCCCGGCCGCCGCGGTCTCGAGCACATCGAGGTTTTGCAGGATGTCCGGAAACCGTTGCAGGTACGGCGCGGGGTCGCCGCCGATCACCGCATGCGGCGCATCGCGCAAACTGGGGGGCGGACCGTCGCGGTCGCCCGACTGGCGCACGCTGGCCTGCCCCAGAATGACGCGCGCCCGGCCAATCGCACCTGCAAAGATCGCGTCGTTCGTGGGCAGGCCCTGCATGGCCGCGCGCAACTCCCCGGACAGGGCGGGATTGTCCTCGGCCACCTTGTCCGGGGACAGGCGGTCAGGCTCGGAAAAGACGATATCGAAGGCGACCGCGACCGCACCCGCGGCCTGCATCCGGTCCAGCAACTCCGCCATGCGGGTGCGAGGCCACGGCCATTGACCAAGCTCCCTGAGACTTTCATCATCGATGTCCACGATGGCCACAGGCACCGGCTGCGGCTCGCGCGGCTGGATCTTCTGGTAGAGGTCAAATGCCGTGTAGCGCAGATCCGACACCAGCCCCGGATCAGCCACGCGCAGCGCCAACAGCGCAACAACCAGACCGACACCCAGAAGGCGGCGCAGATCGAGCCACCCCAAGGCCGTGTTTTTGAAAGACACTTTTGTCAAATCACTTCGAAAGCCCACATCGCGCCATTCGCCCTGCCTTCAGCAAAGACGCCAAACCACCGGGCGTCAATGATAAAGCGGGCCGCACGGGTGCGCCGGCACGGGAATGAATTGCC
>JANSYB010000033.1 GCA_024742655.1 Paracoccaceae bacterium
CGGTTTTCATCATGGGCACGCTGGCCGTCGGCACCATGATGGGCGGAGGTGCGGCATGAGCGATCTTGGCGTCCATTCCGAAACCGGGCAGTTGCGCCAGGTGATTGTCTGCAAACCCGGCCTGGCACACCGGCGCCTGACACCCGAGAACTGCCAGGACCTTCTGTTCGATGACGTGTTCTGGGTGAAACAGGCGCAAAAGGATCACGACATGTTCGCCGATCTGATGCGCGGTGAAGGGGTCGAGGTTCTCGACACCGGCGTCCTGTTGGGCGAAACGCTCGACATCCCCGACGCCCGCGCCTGGATACTGGACCATCGCATCACGCCTGCGGAAATCGGCGTTGGCATGCTGACCGATCTGCGCGCCTGGATGAATGAATTGCCCGGGCCGGACCTCGCCAGGTTCCTGATCGGTGGCCTGACCGTGGATGATCTGCCATTCGAGCCCACGGGCATGTTCGGCAGTTACCTCGGGCGGCTTGGATTCGTGCTGCCGCCCCTGCCCAACATGCTGTTCACGCGGGACAACAGCGCCTGGATCTATTCCGGCGTGACGCTCAACCCGATGTATTGGCATGCGCGGCGCCCCGAGACCCTGTTGACGGCGGCGATCTACCGGTTTCATCCGGCCTTTGCCGACCGCGTCGAGGTGCTCTGGGGGGATCCCGCACGCGATTTCGGCCTCGCCACGGTCGAAGGCGGGGACGTGATGCCCGTCGGTGACGGGCTCGTTCTGATCGGCATGGGCGAACGCACCTCGCCACAGGGCGTGGGGCTTCTGGCCGAGGCCCTTTTCGATCAGGGCCGGGCGACACGGGTTCTGGCCTGCCAGATGCCCAAGGATCGCGCGGCCATGCATCTGGACACCGTGTTCACGTTCTGCGGTGGCGACGTGGTGACCAGTTTCACCGAGGTCGCGGCGGAATTGACCGTCTACGATCTGCACCCCGGCGAAGGCCGCGCACCGCTTGACATCCGGCGGCTCGACCGCCCGCTCTTCGACGTGATCGCCAAAGCGATGGGGTTCAGGAAACTCAATGTCGTGCCCACGGGCGGCGCGGATGCGTTCGAGGCCTCCCGCGAACAATGGAACGACGGCAACAACGTCCTTGCGATCCGTCCGGGCCTCGTCATCGGCTACGACCGCAACGACGACACCAACGCGGCCTTGCGCGCAGAAGGCATCGAGGTGCTCGAAGCGCCCGGGGCCGAGCTTGGGCGCGGTCGCGGCGGCGGGCGCTGCATGAGCTGTCCCACCATACGCGACCCGGCATAAGGAGGAGACAATGGGCTACAATCTGAAGAACCGGCACTTCCTGAGCTTGCGGGATTTCTCTCCGGCCGAGATCGGTTTCCTGCTGAAACTCTCGGCGGATCTGAAGGCCGCGAAATACGCCGGTACCGAACGCGCGTTGCTGAAGGGCAAGGAAATCGCGCTGATCTTCGAGAAAGACAGCACGCGAACCCGCGCCGGTTTCGAGGTCGCAGCCCACGACCAGGGGGCGAATGTCACCTACCTGGGGCCGACCGGCTCTCATATCGGGCGCAAGGAAACGGTCAAGGACACCGCCCGCGTGCTCGGCCGCATGTTCGACGGGATCGAATACCGTGGCTTTGGCCAGGACGTGGTCGAGCAATTGGCCGCCCATGCCCGCGTACCCGTCTGGAACGGTCTGACGGACGAATTTCACCCCACCCAGGTTCTGGCCGATTTCCTGACGATGCAAGAGCACGCGAACAAGCCGTTGCGCGATATCGCTTTCACGTTCATGGGCGACGCCGGCAACAACATGGGTGACAGCCTGCTGATCGGCGGCGCGAAAATGGGGATGGACGTCAGGTTATGCGCCCCGCGTGAATGCTGGCCCGCCACGGTGATCGAGGCCGAAGCACGAAGCATCGCCCAGTCGACCGGCGCGCGCCTCATGGTTTCGGACAATGTCGAGGAGGCGACACTGGGGGCCGATTTCATCTACACCGATGTCTGGGTTTCGATGGGCGAGCCCAAGGAGAGATGGCGCGAGCGGATAGACCTTCTGAAACCCTACCAGGTCACCGCAAGGGTCATGGCCGATACCGGCAATCCGCGCACGCGGTTCATGCATTGCCTGCCGGCCTTCCATAACGCCGAAACCGAGATGGGCGCCCAGATCGAGAAGGAATTCGGCCTGTCCGAGATGGAGGTCACGGACGAGGTTTTCGAAAGTGAAGCCTCTATCGTCTTCGACCAGGCCGAGAACCGGTTGCACACGATCAAGGCGGTACTGGTCGCCACGATGGGGGCCTGAGCCATGCTGGTCGTCGCGGCCCTGGGCGGAAATGCCCTGCTCAGGCGGGGGCAGGCCCTGACCGCCGAGAACCAGCGCGAGAATGCCCGCGCCGCGGCCGGCGCGCTGGCCGGGATCGTGCGCGCGGGGCATGACCTCGTGATAACCCATGGCAATGGTCCACAGGTCGGACTTTTGGCGCTTCAGGGCTTGGCCTACAAACCCGACGAGGCCTATCCCCTCGACGTGATGGGGGCCGAGACCGAAGGCATGATCGGCTATCTCATCGAGCAGGAACTGGAAAACGCGCTCGACCATGACCGCGCGGTCGTCACGCTTCTGACCCAGATCCGCGTGGACCCTGACGATCCGGCCTTTGCAAAGCCGGCGAAATTCGTCGGGCCCGTCTACGACCGGCAAGAGGCCGAGACCCTGGCACAACGGCATGGCTGGTCCATCGCGCAGGACGGCGATCACTGGCGCCGCGTCGTCCCCTCGCCCGCCCCGGTCGAAATCCCCGATCTCAAGGCGATCCGGCAGTTGCTGATCCACGGCACGATCGTGATCTGCGCGGGCGGCGGCGGGATACCGGTGATGGCCCGGCCCGATGGCGGACTGACCGGCGTGGAGGCCGTGATCGACAAGGATGCCGCCAGCCGACTGCTGGCCGAGGCCCTTGGGGCCGACGCGCTTTTGATGCTGACCGACGTGGACGGGATCATGCGGGATTTCGGCACCGACCGGGCACGGCGCATCGGTCATCTTACACCACAAGAGGCGCGCGCACTTGATTTGCCCGACGGCTCGATGGGCCCCAAGGCGGCTGCCGCGGCGCGTTTTGCAGACAGTGCGACGGGCCGGTGGGCCGCGATCGGCAAACTGGACGATGCCCTCGGCCTGATACTGGGCTCGGCCGGAACCCGCATCGCCACCGCCCCGCCCGCCTGAGCGGGATCATGTATTCGCCGCCAGGCCCCAGTGATCGCGCAATTCCGCAATGACCCGGGTCGGCAGATTGTGATAGCGGGCGATTTCGCTGTCACTCAACCCGTAATCAACGAAGGCCGAAAGGGCCGCCCGCGGCGCCATGCCAAGCGTTTCGGCAATCTTTCGGCGCCGTTTCGCATCCAGCGACGTCCCCGCAAGATCACGATCAAGAGTATCGCTCAACATCCAGTCCTTCAGCATTCGCATGTGACTTTCCGCCATCAAAGCCTACCCACGAAAGATTGGCCGCGCTTTTACACACGTTAACGCAAATCTACCCGTTCGCCAGCACACTGTTACGGGTGATGCTTGAACCGCGCGCCGATGCCCGCTCTTTTCAGGCCGACCGGCGCGAGCCAAAGCGCACGCCATCTCCTGACAGGCAACAGGAGGACGGAGTATGCGAATCAGAAAAATCATGTCCGAACCCGTTATCTCGATCACATCGGAAGATGCGATCATCAAGGCAGCGGACCTGATGCGACGCCACGCCATCGGTATCCTGCCGGTTCTGGAGAGTTGGTGCCCCGTCGGCGTCATCACTGATCGTGATATCGTCATACGGGCGGTTGCCGACCCCGAGAGGGCGCTGGACCAGGCGGTCAGGGCCGTGATGTCACGGGACCCGATTTCGTGCCAGGCCGATCAGACAATTGCCGAAGCAGCCGCCGTCATGGGCGACGAGCAGGTCAGGCGCGTGCTGGTTCTCGACAGATCAGAGCACCTTGTCGGTGTTCTGACGGTCGGCGATATCGCCAGGGAGGTCTCGGAGGAGCTGGCCGGTCAGGCTCTCGGCGAGATTGTCGAGTTTCGCAAAAACCCCGACCGGTGAGCATCACCGAAACGCAGGCGCACGACGCCCCTCCCCCCGGTCAGAACGTCCCTGACGGCGTCAGCTGCAATTCCTCAATGGCGGAGGCGCGTCATCCGGCATGATCTCCTTGCGCAAATCATCGGGATCGATCTCGGCGAGGTCCGCAAGCCTGTCGATATCCCGGATCGTGATATCCATGTGATCGCTGACATCGAGAATACCGTTGCGTTCAAATCGCCGCAGAGTGCGGCAGATATGGACAGAAGATAATCCGCACAGATCGCCGAGTTGCTGTTGGTTCATCGGAATATGGAATTCCTTGACCTCCGGCAAACCCTGACCGGTCGATCTGAGGCAAAGTTCGCACAGCGCATAGGCGATGATGGTCTCTGCCCCGCCCTTGCCCAAACGCAGCATGCGTTCGGACATGCGTGCCCAGGCCGCTCCGGTTTCCTGATGGAGCGCGCCCACGATGTCGGGATTGTCATCGACAAACCGAAGCCACGTGCCGCGCGGGATCGCGGCATAGGTCACGTCGCTGAGGGTCTCGACCTCAACCGCGCTGATATCCACATCCGCGGAAGCCGGATCCAGGATGTTGCCCGACAGCAGGATGTCGACGATCAGGCGGTTGCCTTCCATTGTGAACTTGGAAACGCAAAGCCACCCCGACACCATCAGATACACGCAATCGCTTTCTTCTCCTTCAAGCTTGATCACGGCTTTTGCGGGGTGGTTTTGCAGATGCGTCCTGATCAAAGCCGACATCCGGTGTGCGGCTTTCGACTCTTCCTTGATCCCGGCTGGAAGCACGAACGCGTCGCGATTGGCATAAAGAATGCGAGCAGACATATTTGGGCCCCCGTTATTTGAAAAATATCTTTAGTTTAGCACGGATCGGGAACGCGATGCCACCGGAGCGGGCATTTTCGTCCGTGTCGGGCGGGGTCGAGGGGCTATTTAACGGCAAGTTTCCGCTTGAACGACACTCAGGATGCCCCGCAGCGGATCGCAGCGTCGGAACGCCCCCATCCTGGCTTCCATGTGGCTGTTTCGGGCTGGAAAGGCATGGCACGCGGGGGCAAAGGGCAAACCGCGCGACCGGACCAAATGATCCGATGCCATGGCAAGGGCGCGGGCCCGTGTCTGACGGTCTTGCACACTCGAATCGTGACGCGTCCAGCCCGGCAAAACACCCAAGGCCGAACCACGGGCGCACTCATGTGCCACGCTTTTACGCAGGTTAATGCGACACCCCGCCCCTTCCCGTCACCTTCATGTCCAGACTGCCCCTGACCTGGCCCGGAGGATGAAATGGCGACCGATCCGAAGACCCCTTTGACCGACATCATGGACCAAGCCCGCGGCATGCTTGCCACCAATCCGATGCTTGCGCCGCAGATGGAACAATTCTGGAAAGCTCAGGAAGATGTCCTCAAAGAAGCCCGGACATTTTCCGAGGCATGGTTTCAACGCCGACAGGAAGCGGCGCAATCAGCCCTCGACGCGGTGCGCGACATCAACGGTAACGGTGCCGACCCCTCGATGGCCATGTCCGCCATCATCGATTGGCAGCAACACTCATTCCAGCGGCTGACCGAAGACATGCAGCAATGGGTCGATCTTTGCACGCGTTGCGCCGGCTGCATGACCTCAGCCGAGGTCGAGGCGGGCAAGGAAGGCGCGAAAAAGGTCGCCAAACGCGCGAAATCAACCGCCAAGACGAAACATGCAACCCCGGTGTGACCCACAAGGGGCCACACGGAACCGCCGTTTTTTCAACTCGAAAGGGAGACGATCAGATGGATGACAAGAGCGCATATCGTCAGAAACTCGAGGCGCGCCTCGATCAATGGCGCGCTGACATAGACAAGCTGGAGGCGAAAGCGGCCGAACTCGGTGCGGACGCACGGATACAGTACCAGAACCAGGTCGAAGAGCTGCGCCAGAAGCAGGACCAGACGCGCGAGAAACTCGAGGAACTCGACAAAGCCAGCGACGAGTCATGGGAAGACCTCAAAGGCGGGTTCGAGAAGGCCTGGGATGACCTCGGCACGGCTGTCAAGAACGCAACGGAAAGGTTCGGTTGAGATGCAAACGAGACGTAAAAGTCCCGCTCTTCGCCTGTCGGCCGCACTGGCCCTTTGCGTGGGTCTGCTTGCCCTGCCCTTGCCCGTGCAGGCACAGCAATCCGACGAAACGACCACCTTCGAGGACGTGCAAAAGGAGTTTTCGGAGACGTTCGACACCATTTCCGAATACACCGCGCAGGAACGCGAGGATGCGCTCGCAGCCATCGACGAGACGTTGCAACGCCTGGATGGCCGGATCGAAGAGACCGAAGCGGCCATCCGGGACCAATGGTCGGAGATGTCGCAGGCCACCCGCGAACAGACCGCCGCCACCCTGAAAACCTTGCGTGAACGCCGCAACCGGCTGAGCGAGGCCGTCGGTGCGTTGTCGCAGGGCGCGGGCAATGCCTGGGGCGACCTCATGGCCGGTGTGCGCAATGGCTGGAACGATCTGGAACGCGCCTGGGGCGACGCGGCATCGACCGTTGATACCGAAACCGAAACAGGAGACTGACATGACCAATCGATCGCGTAGCCTTGAAAATCTGCAACAGGCGCTGTCCATGGAAATGACGGCGATCCATCAGTACCTGCTTCACGCGCATGTGCTCGACGACTGGGGGCTTGATCGTCTCGCCGCCAAGATGCGCGAGGAAATGAACGAGGAACTCGGCCATGCCAGCCGGTTTCTCGATCGGATTCTCTACCTGGACGGCGACCCCGAGATCACGGCAACAAAATCGCCCAAACCCTCGGAAACGCTTGAGGATCTCTTTTCGGCCGATCTCGAAGAGGAAAAGGGCGCGCTTGACTTCTATTCGCAAGCCGCACAAGCCGCCGATGAGGATCGCGACGTCGGAACCCGGATATTGTTCGAAGAGATCATTCTGGATGAGGAAGGTCACAAGGACTGGCTGTCGCAACAATTGAACCTGCTCAAGCGGATGGGCGAGCCGACCTACATGGCCAAGACCATGAGCGACGCGACCCAAGATGCCTGATCGGGCCGCGATGTATCGAGGGGCCGGGTTCCGGGTCGCCGCCCGGACATCCGGCTCTGGCCTTCCGCATTGCCGGCAGTGGCCCCCGCGGTCATCGGTCTTGGGTTGTCCTGCGTGGCCACGGCGGCGGCCCCCTTCTTGGGTGATTGGCGGCCCGCGTCGTGGCCGGGCTGCCGGGCCTGATCGTCGTGTCGGTCGCGCGGGCGGCAACCTGATCACGGTTCTGACAAGGCGGGAGCAATCGTGGAGCCGAAACAGACGACGTTTCAACGAGAGGACAACGCAAACGTGTCAGACACGCAGGCTTCACCCCCACATGCAAGACCGATCGACGAGATCGTCGAGCATCTGGAAACGGATCCGGAAGACGGGCTGAGCTCCGACGAGGCGGATGCACGCCTCGACTCGAACGGTCCCAACACCTTGCGCGAGCAGGCCCGCAAGAGCCTGTTCGCCATTCTGATCAACCAGTTCGAAAGCGTCATCGTCTGGCTGCTGACCTTCGCGGCGGGCCTGTCGTTCGTGTTCGCAGAATACGCCGAGGGCATCGCCATCGTGGTGCTGTTGCTCATCAACGCCGGCATCGGGTTTTACACCGAACTTCGGGCGGTCCGCTCCATGGAGGCGCTGAGGCAAATCGCCCAGGTCCAGACCCGGGTGCGCCGCGACAGTCAGGATCAGGCCATCGACGCCAGGGAAATCGTGACCGGCGACCTGGTGCTGCTTGAGGCGGGGGATATCCTGACGGCCGATCTCAGGCTTTTGGAAAGCGCCAGGTTGCAGGTGGACGAGGCGGTGCTGACCGGTGAATCCAATCCGGTCGACAAGTCGACGGAACCGCTTGATCCGGATACCGCCATCGGCGATCGCGCGAACATGGCCTACAAGGGCACCGCCGTCACACAAGGCTCGGGCCGGGGCGTGGTTGTCGCGACCGCGATGGACACCGAGATCGGACGGATCAGTGAACTGGCACAAAGCGCCGAAGCCGAGGCCGCCCCACTCGAAGAGCGGCTGGACAAACTGGGCCATCGCCTGATGTGGCTGTCGCTCGGTCTGGCCGCCCTGATCATCGGCGCGGGCATGCTGCGTGGCTCCGGCCTGACCGAGATGGTGCAGACCGGCGTCGCTCTTGCCGTGGCGTCCGTGCCCGAAGGCCTGCCGATCGTCGCAACCCTCAGCCTGGCGCGCGGCATGTGGCGCATGAGCGCCCGCAATGCCCTGATCACACAACTGTCTTCGGTCGAGACACTGGGGGCGACAACCGTGATCCTGACCGACAAGACCGGCACCCTGACCGAGAACCGCATGACGGTCGTGCGCTACCTGTTCGATACCGCGCAGATCGAGGTGGCCGCCGGGAATGGCGACGCGACGTTTCAGCTGGATGAAGACAAGACGGTGGAGCCGGACCAGGACGACCGACTGGCCTGCGCGCTTCGGGTCGGGGCGCTGTGCACGAACGCCGATGCAAGCGCGGAGAACAGTGACGCCTATGTCGGCGACCCGATGGAGATCGCCTTACTCCGGGTGGCCGGGACCGCCGCGTTTGATCGCGATGCGCTGCGCGCCGATTATCCCGAAACCCGCGAGCATGCCTTCGATCCGGATCTCAAGATGATGGCCACGGTTCACGAGGACGATGGCGACTACCTTGTCGCCGTGAAAGGCGCCCCCGAAGCGGTCCTGGAGGTCTGCACCAAGGTCATGGGCGAAACCGGTGAGGCCGCGGATCTCGACAAGGACGCGCGCGCGCAGTGGCTGAAGCGGAACACAAAAGCGGCACAGGAAGGTCTTCGGCTGCTGGCGCTCGCGCAAAAACGCGTCTCGGATGACAGCGCCGAGCCCTATGCCGACCTGACCCTGATCGGACTGGTCTGCCTGCTTGATCCGGTTCGAAAGGACGTACCCGACGCGATCGCGGCCTGCCGCAAAGCCGGCGTGAGGGTCGTCATGCTGACCGGGGATCATGCCGATACGGCCCAGAGCATCGCCAGGAACGCCGCAATCGCGGATGGCGATCTGTCGGTGGTCGAAGGCACCGACCTGAAAGACCTCGATGTCGACGCCCTCGATGAAGAAGATCTGACCCGGCTCAAGCAAACGGATGTTTTCGCCCGCGTCGCCCCCGAGACCAAGCTGACACTTGTATCCATTTTTCAGAAAGCGGGCCATATCGTCGCCATGACCGGCGACGGGGTCAACGATGCTCCGGCGCTGAAAAAGGCCGATATCGGGATCGCCATGGGTCAACGCGGCACGGAAGTCGCCAAACAGGCGGCCCGCATGGTGCTGCGGGATGACGCCTTTTCGACCATCGTCGCGGCAATGCGCGAAGGGCGGGTGATCTTCGGCAACATCCGGAATTTCGCGGTCTACATGATGTCGTGCAATGTCAGCCAGATCCTTGTGGTTGGCCTGGCCGTCATCGCCGGTCTGCCCGCCCCCCTGCTGCCGATGCAGATCCTGTATCTGAACGTGGTCACGGGTGTTTTTCCCGCGCTTGCCCTGGGGCTCGGGCCCGGCAGCGACACGGTCATGTCCGGGCCGCCGCGCGATCCCACCGAACCGATCGTCAACCGCGACAACTGGATTCATACCGCGGTGCTTGGCGGCTTTCTGACCGTCGCGATCCTCGGCGCCTTTGCCCTGGCGCTCTTCTGGCTGAAGCTGGACACTGGCCCGGCGATCACCGTCGGGTTTCTGACGCTGGCGCTTGGCCACCTGTGGAACGTTTTCAATCTGCGCGACCCCGCAACGGGTTTTTTCGTCAATGACGTGTCGCGCAACAGGTATGTCTGGGGTGCCATCGCCTTGTGCCTGGGGTTGATCGCGGCCGCGTTGTGGATGCCCGGGCTGTCCGGACTTCTGAAAACCGAACCTCCCGGTGTGCCCGGATTCCTGCTGGCCGCATCGGCAAGCCTGATACCCGTGGCATTGGGGCAAATCTGGATCGCGTGGATGCCCCGCACTGACAGGCCGCACGCCGCAAGCTCGCACGCGTAACCGGGCCCTGAATGGCCGGCTCACATCTTGACCGAGGTAAATGCGACCCCCAAGCCGACGTCCCAGACTGGCCAAAGCCGCGCCGGAACTCGTCCGGCCGGCAAGACGGAACTGAAAGGAGATAAACAATGTCGATGATGAAGGTTATCGAAGTTCTCGCAAACTCCCCCGATGGATTTGACGCAGCCACGGAG
>JANSYB010000150.1 GCA_024742655.1 Paracoccaceae bacterium
CTCAGAACCGTGCGGCTCTTGCGCGGGTCGATGATCCCGTCATCCCACAACCGCGCCGAGGCATATAGCGGGTGGCTCTGCGCCTCGAACATCTCGACCGTTGGGCGCTTGAACTCGGCCTCGTCCTCGGCCGACCAGCTGCCACCCTTGCGCTCGATCGCGTCGCGTCTGACGGTGGCCAGAACGCCCGCCGCCTGCTCACCGCCCATCACCGAGATACGGCTGTTGGGCCAGGTCCACAGGAAACGCGGCTGATAGGCACGACCCGCCATGCCGTAATTCCCCGCGCCGAAAGAGCCGCCAACCAGCATGGTGATCTTGGGCACGGACGTGGTCGCCACCGCCGTGACCATCTTGGCGCCGTGACGCGCGATGCCCTCGTTCTCGTACTTTCGCCCCACCATGAAGCCGGTGATGTTCTGCAAAAACACCAGCGGCACCCTGCGCTGGCTGCACAGTTCCACGAAATGCGCGCCCTTCTGCGCGGCCTCGGAAAACAACACGCCATTGTTGGCGACGAGCCCCACCGGGCAGCCCTCGACATGGGCGAAACCGGTGACCAGCGTCTCGCCGAACCGCGCCTTGAACTCGTCAAAGCGGCTTCCATCCACCAGCCGGGCGATCACCTCTCGAATGTCATAGGGCGTGCGCAGATCGGCCGGCACCACGCCGAGGATTTCCTCGGGGTCATAGGCGGGCGCTTCGGGACTTTCCATCCGGATGCCTGCACTCGCCCCGGCGCCCAGATTGCCCACCGCCTGCCGCGCCAGGGCCAGCGCATGGGCGTCATCCTCGGCCAGGTAGTCGGCCACGCCGGACAGGCGGGTATGCACGTCCCCGCCGCCCAGGTCCTCGGCGCTGACCACCTCGCCCGTCGCCGCCTTGACCAGGGGCGGGCCGGCCAGAAAGATCGTGCCCTGTTCACGCACGATGATCGTCACATCCGACATCGCCGGCACATAGGCCCCGCCCGCCGTGCAACTGCCCATCACGACGGCGATCTGCGGGATGCCGCGCGCACTCATCTGCGCCTGGTTGTAGAAGATACGCCCGAAATGATCGCGGTCGGGAAAGACCTCGTCCTGGTTGGGCAGGTTCGCCCCGCCACTGTCGACAAGGTAGATGCAGGGCAGATGGCATTCCTGCGCGATTTCCTGGGCGCGCAGGTGTTTCTTGACGGTCATGGGGTAATAGGTGCCACCCTTCACCGTGGCGTCGTTGCACACCACCATGCAATCGCGCCCCTGCACGCGCCCGATCCCGGCGATCACGCCCGCGCAGGGGGCAGCACCCTCATAGAGGCCATGTGCCGCTGTCGCTCCGATCTCAAGGAATGGCGCACCGGGATCCAGCAGGTTGGCGACCCTGTCCCGCGGCAGCATCTTGCCGCGTGACACATGCCGCTCCCGGGCTGATGCCCCGCCTCCGGCCGCGGCCAGATCCGCCGCCTCTCGGACCGGCCTCAGGGCCGCCTCATGCGCCGCCCGGTTGGCCTTGAATTCGGCGGATGACGTGATGGCCATCGAACCAAGCTTCATGCTGCTCTCCCCTTTTTGGTTGCGGCGGACAGCCCGCGCGCGGCAACTGTCACAAATTCGCAACAATTGGCCTGAACTGCGGATTCTTGACCTGCATCAATGTGTGTTAATCCACGGCTTCTATGAATGGCCTGTACCTGACACTCAATCAAACGGGCAAAACCATGAAAAAGATAACCGCTCTTACCCTCGCGACCGCACTGGCCACCAGCGCGGCTCCTGCCCTTGCGCAATCGCAGGGCGATATGACCCTTGGCCTCGGTCTGGCCGGCGTTTTCCCCACCTCGAGCGCAAGCGCCACAACCGCCGGCGCCATTGACGTGGATGAGAACTACCGCCCGACCCTGACCTTCGAATATTTCGTCGCCGACAATATCGGCCTCGAGGTTCTGGCCGCTTGGCCGTTCGAGCATGATTTCAACCTCAACGGCGCCAAGGTCGGCAAGACCAAGCACCTGCCGCCCACCATCTCGGTGAACTACCATTTCACCAACAAATCCGCGATCACGCCGTTCGTCGGTCTTGGTGTGAACTACACCACGTTCTGGGACGAGACGGGAACGGGCGCGCTGGCCGGTGTACCGATCAGCCTGGACGATTCGTGGGGTCTGGCGGTCAATGCCGGTCTGGACTACGCGATCAGCGACAAGAGCGCGATCCGTGCCAACCTGCGCTGGATCGACATCAACACCGACGCCACCGTGAATGGTGCACCCATCGGCAAGGTCGAGATCGACCCGTGGGTCGTCAACGTGGCCTACGTCTTCAAATTCTGAAGCCTTCAAAAGGCGGGACACGATCGGGCCGGCAGCCATGCCGGCCCTTTTCATGTCCGCGCCCCACGGGCGTTGGTCGGGCGCGGCCCTCATTGCTCTGATCCCGGGCGTGGTTGCGGCCGTACCGGCGATGGCGGTCTGGCCCACCCGGCCTCGATTGCCGGCGCGCTCAGGCCCAGGTACCGGGCCAGCTGCCATGCCAGCACCGCGTTGCGCAAACGGCTGTTGGCCTCGCGCGCCTCGCACCAATGCGCGAAACGCGGCGTCGCACCGGCACAATCCGGCCCGGCAGAACGCCCCTGCGACAAGGCCCAGACCCGGCGGTACAGCTGCACCTCGAACGCCTCGTCCCCGGACAGCGCCGGCGGCAGGCGCAAGCCGGACAGAACCGCCTCGCGCAGCGCGTCCTGTTGCCCGGCCAGCGCCCGCTGACAGGCCAGCGGATCGTCAGACCGATCACAACGCACGATCCCGAGCGTGCCGCAATATTCCACCCCGTCCGTTCTTGCGATATCGAACATGCGTCCCGCGTGACCCGCCCCCTCAAAGGCCCGCAACTCACGTTCGAAGCGGGCGATTTCGATATCCATGCAACTCGCAAGGTCAGGCAAGGCCTCCTCCTCGGCCTGCGCCGCACCGGCCAAACCCAACAGAAGCGCACTCGCCCGGATGGCCGCCCCCGTCTTAGCCATGGGACATCTCCGCCTCGGCCCGCGCCTTCAATTTCTTGCGGATCACCTTGCCCGTCACCGTCATCGGCAACGCGTCGAGAAACGCGATTTCGCGCGGATAGACATGCGCGGCCAGCCTGTCGCGAACATGGTGTTTCAACTCCTCTGCCAGAGCATCCGATGCCACGACCCCGTCGCGGACAACCACATAGGCCTTCACGATCTGGGTGCGTAGCGCGTCGGGCTTGCCCACAACGCCCACCGTCGCCACCGCGTCATGCGTCATCAGGCAATCCTCGATCTCGGCGGGGCCAATGCGGTAACCCGCGCTGGTGATCACGTCATCCTCACGCCCGACAAAGCGCAGGTATCCCTCGTCCCAGATGCCGCGATCCCCCGTCAGCATCCAATCACCGCGAAACTTGTCCGCCGTGGCCTCCGGCCGGTTCCAGTATTCCAGCATCATGCTGGCCGAGCCGCGCCGGATCGCCACATCCCCCTCCTCTGATGTGGGTGCCCCCAAGTCATCCAGAACCGCGATGTCATGGCCCGGTACCGGCTTGCCGATGCAGCCCGGGCGCGGCGTAAACAGCGCCGCGCAACTGCTGGCCACCATGTTGCATTCGGTCTGGCCGTAGAATTCATTGATCGTCAGGCCAAAGGCCTGTCGCCCCCAGTCCAGCATCTCGGCCCCCAGGGGCTCACCACCACTTGCGACGCTGCGCACCCCCTCGATCCGGGTGCCCGCCGCCTTGAGCATCCGTAACGCCGTTGGTGGCAAAAATATATTTTTGACAGATGCTTGCCGAATGATGCTCACGCAATCTTCAGGCGTGAACTTCTCCTTACGGGCCGCCACGACCGGCACCCCGAGCGCCAGCCCCGGCATCAGCACGTCGAACAGGCCCCCGATCCACGCCCAGTCGGCCGGCGTCCACAGGCAATCGCCCGGTTGACCAAGAAAATCATGGCTGATCTCGACACCCGGCAAATGCCCCGTCAACACACGATGCCCGTGCAGCGCCCCCTTGGGGCTGCCGGTGGTGCCGCTGGTATAGATCAGCACGGCAGGGTCCTCCGGCCCCGTCTGCACCGTCTCGAATCCTGACTGCGGCAGGGTTTCGGCCTCCGGCACCAGCGCCTCGACCCCATCAAGCGTGGCAAGCAGGCCGATGCCATCGGCATCGGTTACAACCACCTGCGCCCCGGCATCCATCACCCGGCTGGTCAGCGCATCCTGCTTGAAGAGTTTGAACAAGGGGATTGATATTGCGCCGATTTTCCAGATCGCGATATGCGCCGCCGCACACCATACCCCCTGGCTGCGCAATACGCCCACGCGATCCCCGCGCGCCACCCCGCGTGCGACCAGAGCGTGGGCCAAACCATCGGCCATCGACCGCAGCGCGGCGTAGCTCACCTCCTGCCGCCCCCCGCTCAGGTCAATGATCGCGACCCGGTCCGGCGCGCGCGCCGCCCCGTCATCACAAACCTGCGCCGCCATGTTCAGCCGCGCCGGCAGATCCCAGCGGAACTCCTCGACCAGTCGATCATATGGCGCCCGCTCCAGCATTACTCAGGCCTCTCCGTCCAGCGTCCGGCGATCGGCCACGCGCCCGAACCGATCCACGAAATATTCCGCGCCGCGCCCGCCTGCATCCTCGCAGATCACCACCAGCCACAGCCCTTCGGACTGCGCCGGGCGCGCCCGGCAATCGGTCCGCGCCGCGCCGCCTTCGGCAAGGTATTGCACCGCGACCCGTTCGATCGCGTCCGTCTCGGTCGTCGTCGCGGCCCGCCCGCCCAGCAACAAGGCCAAGGCCGCCCCCGCCAGGACCACCGCCATCAGGGGCATGAACAGCGCCTGGCGTGTCATCCCTCCATCGCCCCCACCAGTTCGCGCCCGATCAGCATGCGGCGTATTTCGGACGTGCCCGCACCGATTTCCATCAGCTTGGCATCACGGAAAATCCGTGCCACGGGCGCGTCGTTCAGAAACCCGGCCCCGCCCATCGCCTGCACCGCCTGATGCGCCTGCAACATCGCCTGTTCGCTGGCATAAAGACAGCAGGCCGCGGCGTCCTGCCGGGTGACCTCGCCGCGGTCACAGGCCTTGGCCACCTCGTAGATATAGGCGCGCGCGGAATTCATCGCGGTGTACATGTCCGCGATCTTGCCCTGCATCAGCTGGAACGATCCGATCGGCTGGCCGAACTGCTTGCGCGTGGCGACATAGGGCATGATCTCGTCCAGGCAGGCGGCCATGATCCCCGTCCCGATCCCGGCCAGAACGACCCGCTCGTAATCGAGCCCGGACATGAGCACGCGCACGCCCTTGCCCTCTTCACCCAGCACGTTCTCGAACGGCACCTCGACATCCTCGAAGATCAGCTCGGCGGTGTTGCTGCCCCGCATGCCCAGCTTGTCGAAATGCGGGCTGGTGGAAAACCCGGTCATGCTCTTTTCGATGATCATGGCGGTGATGCCCTTGCCCCCCGCCTCCGGTTCGGTCTTGGCATAGACCACAAGCGTATCGGCATCCGGCCCGTTGGTGATCCAGTACTTGTTGCCGTTCAGGCGGTAATGATCGTTGCGCTTATCGGCGCGCAGCTTCATCGACACCACATCGCTGCCCGCACCGGCCTCCGACATGGCCAGCGCACCGACATGCTCACCCGAGATCAGCCCGGGCAGGTACTTGCGCCTCTGGTCCTCAGTGCCATTGAGCTTGATCTGGTTCACGCACAGGTTCGAATGCGCCCCGTAGCTCAGCGAAACCGAGGCCGAGGCGCGCGCGATCTCCTCGACCGCGACCACATGCGCGAGATACCCCATCCCCGACCCGCCATACTCCTCGGATACCGTGATGCCCAACAGGCCCAGCTCACCCATTTCGCGCCAAAGCTCGTTGGGAAAGGCGTTGGCGCTGTCCACCTCGGCGGCGATCGGTTTCACCCGCTCCTGCGCCCAGCGATGCACCATCTCGCGCAGGGCGTGGACATCCTCACCAAGGTCGAATTTCATCACCGCGTTGAACATGCGTCGCTCCGGGGTTTATTGAACACTTGTTCATTTTATAGGCGCAACAGCCCGGCCCGGTCAATCCTGCATGCACCTCCCCCGTCTTCATCTGGCCGGAAATACCTCGGGGGTTTGGGGGCAGAGCCCCCAAGGCCTGCGTGGCCCGAACGCAAATGCAAACTTTGTGGCGCAGCCACGCCGCGGGATCAGGCCGCTTTTTCCTGCCAGACCGCGCCCACCTCGGCGCGGATGATCCGGGCGATCAGCGCGCAATCCTCGAGGCTGAAGGTC
>JANSYB010000115.1 GCA_024742655.1 Paracoccaceae bacterium
CACGGCGGCGCGCTTGGTGGCGTTGATCACCGAGGCGAGTGCCTGTGCATCTGTCACCAGATCGCGGCGATGTTCCTCTTCATAGGCCTGGGCCGCGGCCACGGAGTTGTCGACCACGCGACCGACACGATCCGAAAACCACGCCTCCAGCCCCATATTGACCGACAGCGTGGCGAAAACGGCGACCGTGATGGTCGGCAACAACGCCATCAGCGCGAAGACCCCCGTAAGGCGCAGGTGCAGCCGCGATCCGGCAGACCGGCGGCGGCGCGCCGCGACCATCTGGGCGACGCGTTGCAATACGAGCGCCGCGATCATGATCACGTAGACCAGGTCGGCCAGCAGAACGATGCGCAGGATATTGGACGAAGCGCCCTGATCCAGCGGGCCCATCACCAGATAGGTCACCAATGCCAGGACGGGCCCCAGAACAACAAGACCGAAGGTGGCGACATTGCGCACCCGTTGCAGCCGCCGCAGGCGGCTGACATGGTCCCAGGTAAATTTGCGTGTCCGAGAAGTCACGCACTGCCCCCATCAGGTGGTGGCGCCTGTCGCATAGCGCCCCAGATATGCGCCGGTGAAAGTAATATCCTCAGGCCGGCAACACTGATGTTGCAGTTTTACATCAACTTGCGGCGGCGTGTCACGCGAATATCAAGATCAGTGATTTTCTTGCGCAATGTATTGCGGTTGATGCCCAGAAGGTCGGCGCATTTGGCCTGATTACCCCCGGTTGCATCGAGCGCGATCTCGATCAGGGGCATTTCCACCTCGCGCAGGATTCGCCCGTAAAGGCCCGGCGGCGGCAGAACATTGCCGTGCAGGTCGAAATACCGCCGCAGGTGGCGTGCCACCGATTCCGAAAGGCTTTCGCCGGAACCGCGCCCCATCACCGGGGCCGCCTCGGGCTGGTTGCCCAGAACGGCCTCGACCTCGGCCCGGCTGACCTCGTCCCCCCGGGCGGTCAGGCCAAGGCGCTGAACCGCGTTTTCAAGCTGTCGGACATTGCCCGGCCAGCTATAAGCGCGCATCAGCTCCATCGCGTCGGCCGACAGGCGCCGCGGCGGATGCCCGTCCCGTTCGGCCTTGGCCAGGAAATGCTCGACCAGCAGCGGGATGTCATCCACGCGGGCCCGCAGGCTAGGCACTTCGACCACCGCACCGGAGAGCCGGTAATAAAGATCATCGCGCAATTGCCCCCCTTCGAGGCGGTCGGCCAGCCGTCCGAGGCTGGTCGCCATGAAGCGCGGGACATGGTCGCCGGGGGCATCCATCATGCGCACCACGCGGCCCTGCGCGTCCATGTCCAGATCACCAACCCCATCCAGCACCACGGTGCCACCCTTGGCCCGGGCCATCACGCGGGCCGGGCCCTCCAGATCGCTCAAATCGCTTGGCCGCACGGTGACGAAGGGCAATGTGCGCCGGTCGGAAAAATCGTGTATCGCCCGCGCGATCAGGGTTTTGCCGGTGCCCGACTCGCCGGTGATCAGCACGGGCAATTCGGTGTTCATCAGCCGCGCCACCACGCGATAGAGACCCTGCATCGCAGCCGTGCGCCCGATCAGCGGCAATTCGTCCGGTCGGTCGGCCGAGGCCTCGATCTGATTGCGCTTGCCGCGGGCCTCGAGGGCACGGGCCGTCCGCTTCATCAGGTCGGGCAGGTCAAAGGGCTTGGGCAGGTAGTCGAAGGCCGCCGCCTCTTCGGCCTGGATCGCCGTCATGATCGTGTTCTGCGCCGAGATCACGATCACGGGCAGGCCGGGCCGGTCCTGGCTGATCTTGGGCAGCATCTCGAGTCCGTTGCCATCGGGCATCATCACATCGGTGATGATCGCGTCGCCCTTTCCCTCTCCGACCCACCGCATCAGCGTTGTCAGCGACGAGGTGGCATGCACCCGGCAGCCCGCCCGCGTCAGCGCCTGTGTCAGAACCGTACGGATCGTGCGGTCGTCATCGGCAACAAGTACCGTGCCATCCATCTAGATGTCCTCCATCGTCTTGCCCGCGCGTGGCAGGGAAATGCGGAACACGGTCCGCCCCGGCACCGAGCTGACCGAAATCCAGCCGTCGTGATCGGAAATGATCTTGGCTGCCAGCGCGAGGCCGAGCCCCGTGCCATTCTCGCGCCCCGAAACAAAGGGCTCGAACACGTCACCGGCGATGTCATCGGGCAGGCCCGGCCCGTCATCGCGCACCTCGATCTGCAGCGGCAGAGATTTGCGCTCGCCCTCACCGCGCCGCACCCGCAGCGATTGTTCGTAATAGCTGCGAAGCGTGATCGTGCCGCCCCCGCCCCCGGCCGCCTCGGTCGCGTTCTTGAGCAGGTTCTGGATCACCTGAAGCAACTGGTCGGGATCGCCGACCGCCATCGGCAGGGACGGGTCATAATCCTCCAGGATGGTCATGTTCGCGGCAAAGCCCACCATCGCTGATCGCCTTGCACGGTCGAGCACGTCATGGATGTTGACCGCCTTCAGCTTCGGTGCGCTGACGTTGCCGAACTGCTCGACCTGTTCCAGCAAGCCCACGATCCGGCGGCTTTCGCTGACGATCAGGTCGGTCAACTCAAGGTCCGCCTGGCTGAGGTTCATCGACAGCAGTTGTGCCGCCCCGGTGATGCCCGCCAGCGGGTTCTTGATCTCGTGGGCCAGCATCTCGGCCATGCCGATCGCCGATTTCGCGGCGGATTTGACGGACTGGCCCTGCGACACCCGCCCGGCCAGTTCGCGCGGCGATATCAGCACGATCATGTGCCCGGCCTTGCCCGACAGCGGCGCGATCTGAAGGTTGCATTGCAGCGGCGCCCGATCGCCGGTGCCCACGTCCACGTCATTGACGAAAAGCGGCGCGTCGTTGGACCGTGCCCGTTCGATGGCCTCTTCTATGGGGGCGTCCACGGCGATCTTGTCCCAGATGGGCGTGCCGGTCAGCGCGCGCGCCGAGGACATAAGAAACCCCTCGGCGGCCGGATTGATCTGCACGATCCGATCCTCCGCATCCAGGATCAGACCCGGCACCGGCAGCGAGGTCCAGACCATGTCGTCAGCCGGGCTCATGCGGCCACCTGCGCGTCTGAAGACAGCGCCGGGTCAAGCAGGCGCATCACGTCATCCGGGTCACGGCTGGTCAGAACGCGCTTGCGCATGTCCACCCCCGTGCCGGCGTGATCCATGTACCAGCCAAGATGCTTGCGCCCGACCCGATTGCCCAGTTCGTGCCCGTAAAACCTAAGCATTTCATCGTAATGGCCGCGCACCATTTCGACGAGTGCTGCCCCCGACGGAATGTCCGGGCGCGCGGTGCCATAAAGATCATGCGCGATCTCGGCCAGCACCCAGGGCCTGCCCTGTGCGCCGCGCCCGATCATCACACCATCGGCCCCCGAAAGGCGCAACGCCTCGCGCGCCTCAGCGGCCGTGGTGATGTCGCCATTGGCGATCACCGGAATGCGCACGGCCTCCTTGACCGCACGGATCGCCGCCCAGTCGGCCTGCCCCTTGTAGAACTGGCACCGGGTACGACCGTGGATCGTGATCATGCGTATGCCCGCGTCTGCGGCGCGTCGGGCCAGGTCGGGCGCGTTGCGCAGATGATCGTCCCAGCCCAGACGGGTCTTGAGCGTCACCGGCACACGCACCGCCCCGACCACGGCCTCGATCAGGCCAAGCGCGTGATCGAGATCCTTCATCAGGGCCGAGCCGCTGGCCCCGGCCCCGCTGGCACTGGTCACCTTCTTGGCCGGGCAGCCCATGTTGATGTCGATGATCCGCGCGCCGTTGGCCTCGACCTGCCGGGCGGCCTCGGCCATCCAGTGCGCCTCGCGTCCGGCCAGTTGCACGGCCGTGTTCTCGAGGCCAAACCCCAATTCGGCCTTTTCGCGCACACCCGGCTTGGACTGGACCATTTCCTGGCTGGCGACCATTTCAGACACGACCAGACCGGCCTGAAAACGCGACACGAGCGTGCGAAACGGCAGGTCCGTGATCCCCGCGAGCGGGGCCAGAAAAACCGGAGGGGACAGCGCGCGATCCGCGACGGTGAGCATGTTTGCCTAATCCTTGTGCACTGTGATTGTTTTAGGTCTGCGCCCTTCAAAATACAATTTTTACGAGGTTTTTCCAGCTGACAAAAAAGTAAATGCACAATAAATAGGCAAATAGCCCGATCTGTCAGCATGTTCGGAAGGCCTGCCTTCGGCCGGCCCAATGTTCGCCACCATTGCGCTTGATCCGCCTCGGGCGTAATCAGGGCCCATGACAGTGGCCGCCATCATCGTCGCCGCAGGCCGCGGCACCCGTGCCGGGGGGGATCGGCCCAAGCAATGGCAACCGATTGCCGGACGCCGTGTGCTTGACTGGACGATAGAATGTTTCACCGCGATCGACGATATCTCGTCCATCGTCGTTGCCCTGCATCCCGACGATATGGACCTCTTGCCGCCCTCGGGCCGGGTCGCAACGGTGCCGGGTGGCGCCACGCGGGCCGGGTCGGTGCGCAACGCGCTGACGCATCTGGCGGCGCGGGCACAGGCGCCCGAGTACGTTCTGATCCATGATGCGGCGCGTTGCACCGTTCCGGGCGAGGTCATTCACCGGGTACTGTCGGCGCTGCGCGACAAGGGCGCCGTGGCCGCCGCGCCCGCCCTCGCCGTGACGGATGCCTTGTGGCGGGGCGAGGACGGCGCCGTCTCCGGCACGCAGGACCGCACCGGCCTGTTTCGCGCGCAAACGCCGCAAGGCTTCGTTTTCGGCGCGATCATGCAGGCCCATGAGGCCCATTCCGGCGACGCGGCCGACGATGTCGAGGTCGCCCGCGCGGCGGGCCTGCCCGTGCGCATCGTCGAGGGTAGCGAGGCAAACCTGAAAATCACCACGCCCGGCGATTTCGCCCGGGCCGAAACCTATTTGCGAGGTTCGATGGATATACGCACAGGCACCGGGTTCGACGTGCACCGGTTCGGTCCGGGCGATCACGTCATGCTTTGCGGCGTGGCCGTGCCGCATGACCGCGGCTTTCGCGCGCATTCGGATGGTGACGTGGCCATGCACGCGCTGAGTGATGCCATCTACGGCGCCCTGGCCGAGGGGGATATCGGGCAGCATTTTCCGCCGTCGGACCCGCAATGGAAAGGAGCCGAAAGCCGTGTTTTCCTGCGCCATGCCTGTGATCTGGCCGCCGGACAGGGCTGCGCGATCAGCAATGTCGATATCACCCTGATCTGCGAACGACCCAAGATCGGCCCGCACGCACAGGCCATGCGCGCGGCACTGTCGGGGATCATGGGTCTGGCGGTCGACCGCATATCGGTCAAGGCGACCACGTCCGAGCAACTGGGCTTTACCGGCCGGGGCGAGGGCATCGCGGCGCAGGCCGTGGCCTGCCTGGTCAAGCCATGACCCCCGCACACCTGATCGCCACCTTCGGGATGGTGGGCCATCTGCGCCCGGCCCCCGGCACATGGGGGTCGCTGGCCGCCCTGCCCGCCGCGTGGCTGCTGCACGTGCTGGGCGGGCCGGTCCTGCTGGCAATTGGCGCGGCACTCGCCTTTGCCATCGGTTGGTGGGCCACGGCGCAGGAAACACGCGGCAAGGCGGATCACGACCCATCCGAGATCGTCATCGACGAGGTGGCGGGCCAATGGCTGGCCATGCTGCCCGTGTCGATCGGGGCCACCCATGCCGGGGCCGCGCTCAGTGCGCTCTGGCCCGGCTGGATCGCCGCCTTCGTTCTCTTCCGGCTGTTCGACATCTGGAAGCCGGGGCCCGTCGGCTGGGCAGACCGGCGCGGTGATGCGCTTGGCGTGATGCTGGATGACGTGATCGCGGGGCTGTTCGCGGCCCTTGGGGTAATGGCGCTGGCCTGGCTGTCACACGGGGTTCTGGGGCTATGAGCGCAACAGAGGTGCTCAAGGCTGCCCGCGCACGCGGCGTGATGATCGCCACTGCAGAATCCTGCACCGGCGGGATGGTCGCGGCGGCGCTGACGGATATCGCAGGCTCCTCGGCGGTGGTGGACAGAGGTTTCGTCACCTATTCCAATGCCGCCAAGATGGATATGCTGGGTGTCTCGGCAGACACGCTCGAGGCGCACGGCGCCGTCTCGGAACAGGTGGCCGCCGAGATGGCCGAGGGTGCGTTGCGTCATTCACTGGCGCAGCTGACCGTTTCGATCACCGGCATCGCCGGACCGGGCGGGTCAGAGCACAAGCCCGAGGGCCGCGTCTGTTTCGGCGTTGCGATGACGGGCCGGCCCACGCGGACAGAAACCGTCGAGTTCGGCGCACCGGGGCGCGACCGGGTTCGGTGCCTGTCGCGCGACCACGCGCTTGCGCTGCTTCTGGGGGCGCTCGTCTGATCGGCCGGTCTTCAGGCGCCGGTCAACGCCGCCACGAACCGGGTCAGATCCTTGTCCGTCTCGATCATGCGCCAGATATCCCTGGCGCGTTCTGACCCGAGCAGGACAGCGGCCTTGGCCTGAACGCGGGCCTGTCGCGCGCTGAGCCCGGGATCGGCATCAAGATCATGGAAAAAGACTGATTTGTCAGCGCCCTGCCCTGTGATCTTCACGCGGGCCTGCATTTCGCTCAGCGTCTCATCAGCTTGAACGGTAACCCGGTCACGCAGCGCGATCACGCGCGCGTCGCGGCAGAGCGTATCGGTGAAATTTTCCCGCAGGGCCGTATCATGTCCCAGCAGGGCCATCGCCGTCACCATCCGGTAGCTGAACTTGGCCTCCAGCCCGGTGGACGGCGTGGCGATATTGCAGACCGACATCCAGCGCGGATGGGTC
>JANSYB010000553.1 GCA_024742655.1 Paracoccaceae bacterium
AGGGCGTTTTGCGGCCCGTGGATCAGGTCAGCTATGACATTCACGCGGGCGAAATCCTGGGCGTGGTTGGGGAATCGGGCGCGGGCAAGTCGATGACCGGCAACGCCGTCATCGGCCTGCTGGACCCGCCCGCGCGCATCACCTCGGGCGAGGTTCTGTTGACCGGAGAGCCCATTCACGACATCCCGCGCGACAGGCTGCGCCGCCTGCGGGGCAAGCGGATGGGCATGATCTTTCAGGATCCGCTGACCTCGCTGAACCCGCTGCTGACGGTGGGCGACCAGTTGACCGAAACCATCCAGGAGCATCTCGACGTCACCCAGGACGAGGCCCGCAAGCGGGCGGTCGCCGCGCTGGAAGAGGTGGGCATTCCCGCCGCCGCGCAACGCATCGGCAGCTACCCGCACGAGTTTTCGGGCGGGATGCGGCAACGGGTGGTAATCGCGCTGGCCCTGTGCGCCGAGCCCGAACTGATCATCGCGGACGAACCGACAACGGCGCTTGATGTCAGCGTGCAGGCCCAGATCGTGGCGCTGCTGAAACGGCTTTGCCGCGAACGCGGCGTGGCGGTGATGCTGGTCACGCATGACATGGGGGTCATTGCCGAGGCCGCCGACCGCGTGGCGGTGATGTATGCCGGCCGGCTGGCCGAACTGGGCCCGGTGCGCGACGTGCTGACCGAGGCGCGCCACCCCTACACCGCGGGCCTGATGGCCTCGACCCCGCTGGCCAGTGCCGGGCAGAAACGCCTGCGCCAGATCCCCGGCGCCATGCCCCGGCTGGGCGCGCTGCCCACCGGCTGTGCCTTTCATCCGCGCTGCGACTACGCGCAGGACAAATGCCGTGCCGAGCCGGGCCCGCGCATCGATACCTGTGACGGGCGCGCGGCCTGCTGGTTTCCGCTATCGGCCAAGCAGGAGACGGTGGCATGAGCGCGCTGATTTCCGTACGGGGCCTGACGCGGGTGTTCGACGTCTCCAAGCCGTGGTTGAACCGGGTGATCGAACGGCTGCCCCGGGCGATGCTGACGGCGGTGTCCGATGTCAGTTTCGAGATCGAGGAAAAGACGGTTTATGCCCTTGTGGGCGAAAGTGGATCGGGCAAATCGACCATCGGCAAGATCATCGTGGGGCTGATCCCGCCCACCAAGGGCGCGGTGGAAATCGAGGGCGTCGACCTGGCCACGGAAACCGACGCGGCCAAGGTCGAGGCGGTGCGCGCCGATATCCAGATGATCTTTCAGGATCCGTTCGCCTCGCTCAACCCGCGCTGGCGGGTGCGCGACATCATCAACGAACCCGTCGCGGCCAAAGGGGGGGACACCACCGGTCTGGCCGAGCGCCTGCTTGAGCAGGTGGGACTGTCGGCGGCGGATGCGTCGAAGTATCCTCACGAGTTTTCCGGCGGGCAGCGGCAGCGGATCTGCATCGCCCGCGCGCTGGCCTCGGGCCCGCGCATTATCGTGTGCGATGAACCCACTTCGGCGCTGGACGTGTCGGTGCAAAGCCAGGTTCTGAACCTGATGACGGACCTGCGCGAGGAGTTGGGCCTGACCTATCTCTTCATCAGCCATGACCTTACCGTGGTTCAGCACATGGCCGACAAGGTCGGTGTTCTCTATCTCGGCCGGCTGGTCGAGGAGGCGCCGCGCGACAGGCTGTTTGCCGAGCCAAAGCATCCCTATACAAGGATGCTGTTCGACGCGGCCCCGCGCATGGACGCCTTCGGGCGGGAGGTCGACCCACCCAAGGGCGAGATCCCCGACGCGATCAACCCGCCATCGGGCTGCGCCTTTCATCCGCGTTGCCCCCTGGCGGTGGACCGTTGCAGCCGTGAGCGTCCAGAGATGCGCCAGATCGGCGACACCCGCGTCGCCTGCCACCTGGCAGAGTAAGGCGTGATTGCTCGTTCCGGTATCTTGCTCACGCGGTTCCATCTGCCGCTTGCTTGATCAGCGACAAGGCCGAAAACCTCCAGGACACTCGGGCATTTTTCGCAAATCGCAACGACGACCATTTCGCCTGGATCCTCAGCCGGTCCCGGCCGCGGAATAGACACCGCATAGGGATCATTTCGAAAACCATCCCGCTTGTTTGATCCGAGGTGCCGCGAAAACGGGCAGGTCGTACCAAAGCCGCCCAAACTTTCGCCAAGACGCGAAAGTCCTTGCCTAATGTAAATCATGAAACACTTCAGAGTTGTTGGCGGATGATCCAACACTCAGAAAAGGACCTGCGCGACGGATCACTCGGTCGGATCTGGCCGATATGTGGCTCTTGCACGGGGTGAAATGATGAATCGCAAAAAAACGCCGGTCAGGATTGGCCTTCTCTATTCGAATACCGGCGTGACCTCCGTGGTTGAAAGCCAACAGCGAAAAGCGGCCATGCTGGCAATCGAAGAGATCAATCAGGAAGGTGGTCTTCTGGGTGAGGAG
>JANSYB010000325.1 GCA_024742655.1 Paracoccaceae bacterium
AAAAGTCTTGTCAAAATTCTTTTGAAGAATTTTGCCTCTAGACCATCCGGACCACGTAAATCCGTGACCAGAGGTCAGGCTCTCCGGCAAGGAATGGCAGGAAAGGTGGCGAGGTATGGGCAATCTCCCATGCGCCATCCGCCGCGAGCCGTTCCATCACTTCGGGAAAGCCCTGTTCCTTGAACGACGCCTCGAGAAGATTGAAGACACCGTACCCGCTCGGGCGCGTCACGCGCGCCAGATGTGTCAGCGTTGCGGGCGGGGCATGTCCGGGGCCGAAGGAGCCGACACAGACGAACCCCGCGAAGTGATCATCGGGGAATGGCAGCGCCGCTCCCATGTCGGCCTGTTCCAGATCGGCATAGGCACCGGTCTTTTGTGCCCTTGCCAGCATTTCGGGCGACAGGTCGCAGCCGGTGATATGATGGTACCCCATCAGCATGAGCGTCTCGCCCACCAGCCCGGTTCCGCAACCGGCATCCAGAACCGGCCCATGTGTGCGCCCCAGGTAGCTGGCCAGCATTCCCGCGGCCAGCGAGGGCAGACGGTAGCCCTTGGTCAGCGTGTCGGTGTCGTAGCTCGGCGACCATGTGTCATAGATCGCCCGGGCCTCTTCGGGGGTCTTGGCGCCGTAAACATCGTCCAGGTCATCACTTTGCATGGCCGTCCTCCTGCCTGCCATTTGGGCGTCAGCCGCGGGCGTTGTCAACGAAGGCGCGCATCAGTTCAGGATCCTTTATACCGGGGGCGCTTTCGACACCCGACGCGACATCCACCTGCCGGGCACCTGTGAGGCGGATTGCGTCGGCCACGTTGCCGGGGGTCAGGCCACCGGCCAGCATCCACGGCACCGCCCATCGGCGCCCTGCGATCAAGCTCCAGTCAAAGGCAATCGCGTTCCCGCCCGGACGGTCCGCGCCCCTGGGCGGCTTGGCATCGACGAGGAGTTGGTCGGCCACACGCGCATAGGTATCGATCTGTTTCAGATCGTCCGATCCGGCCACTCCGATCACCTTCATAACCGGCAGGCCATAGCGCGATTTGATCTGTGCGACCCGATCCGGGGGTTCGCCGCCATGAAGCTGAAGCATATCAAGCGGCACATGTGCAGTCAGCGCATCAAGGAAAGCGTCGTCCGCATCCACGGTCAGGGATACCTTGGCAATACCGGGCGGCACGGCCGAGGTCAGCAGGGCGGCCGTATCGAAATCGACGTAGCGCGGCGATTTGGGAAAGAAGTTGAAGCCCAGATAGGACGCACCGGCCGCAACAGCGGCCTCGACATGGGCGGCGTTGGTAAATCCGCAGATCTTGACCTTGATGTCCGAGGGCATGGCCCGGCCTTAGCTGGCCTCGTCGAGAAGGGCAAGCACCTCGTCCTTGCCCTGATGCTTTTCGCCTTTCAGCCGCTTGAGCTCGGCGCGCATCCGCGCCATCTCACGCGCCTGGCGGGCCGCGGCCGCGCGTTCCTTGGCCTCGCGGATCCATTCCCAGATGAAGCCTATGACCAATCCGGCCAGAACCCCACCGAACATCACCACGAAGAGCGGCATTTCATAAGAGGGGTTGAGTGCGGCCATGCCGGCCAGTTCAGGCGGCAGGATCTGAACCTCGACGAACTGACGATTGGCCAAGGCAATCAGGATCAGCGCGATCGCAAAGATCGCGATCGAGGCGTAGCGGATGTATCTCATCAGTCTTTCCCGTTCAGCCGATCTCGCAGGAGTTTTCCGGTTTTGAAGAACGGCACATGTTTTTCGTCGACATGCACGGATTCTCCGGTTCGGGGGTTGCGGCCGACGCGGGCGTCTCGTTTTTTCACCGAGAAGGCCCCGAAGCCTCGCAGCTCAACACGATTCCCATCGGCCATCGCATTCGTGATCTCGTTGAAGATTGTGTTCACGATCCGCTCCACATCACGCTGAAAGAGATGTGGGTTTTCGTCCGCGATCTTCTGAATCAGTTCAGATCTGATCATCGGTCCCCCCGATTATTATTTTTGTACCGCAGCTGGCAACGCTGAAACTATAAATAGAAATGCAGCAAATCGAAACAGAAAGCCATGCGACGCAAGGTCAAAATGCACCATTTTGCGACCCCGACCGGGGGCAAGGCACGCAAAACGCCCCGACCCGCCTCGGATGTTGGCAACCACGCGCCTGTCGGGCATGGGCTCAAGACGCCGATTCGCATCATCGAAATCCCGCTTTCGCCCCCCGCATGTCGGAAACGAAAACGGCCCCGCCGGAAAAGCGGGGCCGTCTGAGTGCAGGTCCGTTGAGGGACGCGATTACTTGTCTTCGTCGCCTTTCAGCGCGGCACCAAGAATATCGCCCAGCGAGGCGCCCGAGTCCGAGCTGCCATACTGTTCCACGGCCTCTTTCTCTTCGGCGATCTCACGAGCCTTGATCGACAGGCCAAGACGGCGGGTCTTGCTGTCCACGTTGGTCACGCGCACATCGACCTTGTCACCGACCGAGAACCGCTCGGGGCGCTGCTCGGAGCGGTCACGCGACAGATCGGAGCGGCGGATGAAGGATTTCATGCCTTCGTATTCCACCTCGATGCCGCCATCCTCGATCGCGGTCACCTCGACCGTGATGATCGAACCGCGCTTCACGCCGCCGACAGCCTCGGCGAACTTGTCGCCACCCAGGGCCTTGATCGAGAGCGAGATGCGCTCTTTCTCGACGTCCACTTCCGAGACGACGGCCTTGACGATGTCGCCCTTCTTGTAGTTCTGGATGGCATCCTCGCCGCGCTCGTCCCAGCTGAGGTCCGAGAGGTGAACCATGCCGTCGATGTCGCCTTCGAGACCGATGAACAGACCGAATTCGGTGATGTTCTTGACCTCGCCTTCGACCTCGGTGCCCTCGGGATGGGTTTCCGCGAACACTTCCCACGGGTTGCGCATGGTCTGCTTGAGACCCAGCGACACGCGGCGCTTGGCCTGGTCGATTTCCAGAACCATGACCTCGACTTCCTGAGAGGTCGAGACGATCTTGCCGGGATGCACGTTCTTCTTGGTCCAGGACATTTCCGAGACGTGCACCAAGCCCTCGACACCGGGCTCCAGCTCAACAAAGGCACCGTAGTCGGTGATGTTGGTCACGCGGCCGGTATGCACCGATTCCAGCGGGTACTTGGCAGCCACCAGATCCCACGGATCGTCCTGCAACTGCTTCATGCCGAGGCTGATGCGGTGGGTTTCCTTGTTGATCTTGATGACCTGCACCTTGACGGTCTCACCGATCGACAGGATTTCCGACGGGTGGTTGACGCGACGCCAGGCCATGTCGGTGACGTGCAGCAGGCCGTCAACACCGCCCAGATCGACAAAGGCGCCGTATTCGGTGATGTTCTTGACGACACCATCGACATTCTGGCCCTCGGTCAGGTTGCCGATCACTTCGGCGCGCTGCTCGGCGCGGCTTTCTTCCAGGATGGCGCGGCGCGAGACAACGATGTTGCCACGGCGGCGATCCATCTTGAGAATCTGGAACGGCTGCTTGAGACCCATCAGAGGTCCGGCATCGCGCACGGGGCGCACATCGACCTGAGAGCCGGGCAGGAAGGCCACGGCACCGCCCAGATCGACGGTAAAGCCCCCCTTGACCCGGCCGAAGATCGCGCCTTCGACGCGGGCGTCGTCGGCATAGGCTTTCTCCAGGCGGTCCCAGGCTTCCTCGCGGCGGGCCATTTCACGCGAAATGACGGCCTCGCCACGGGCGTTCTCGACCTGGCGCAGGAAGACTTCGACTTCGTCACCGACAGAGATGTCGGGCGCTTCGCCGGGATTTGCGAATTCCTTGAGATCAACGCGGCCTTCCATCTTGTAGCCGACGTCGATGATGGCTTGTCCCGCTTCGATCGCGATGACCTTGCCTTTGACAACAGAACCCTCGTCGGGCGTGTCCATTTCGAGGCTTTCGTTCAGAAGGGCCTCGAATTCCTCCATAGATGCGTTTTGTGCCATGTGGCGTTTCAATCCTAACGTTTCGTTGTGTCCGGCCGCGCGGTTGTGTCCGCCGGTCTTGGGGTTTCGTTGGTCAGCGGGGCCGCCATTCGCAAAACAAAGAGGGCCGGTTTACCCGACCCTGCTCGATCTCAATCGTTTTGCGGCGGTTCCGCCTTGTCGACGGGGGCGCTATATCGACAAAGGCGGCGCGGGGCAAGTCCTAACGCCCTTGTGTTGCGCGCGTCGGCATGAATCAGGGATCCCGAACCGGGCTGTCTTGACTGA
>JANSYB010000187.1 GCA_024742655.1 Paracoccaceae bacterium
TACGAAGGCTACGGCATGGCCCCTCTGGAAGGCATGGCCTGTGGCGTGCCCTTCATTGCGACAGATCAGGGCTATTACCGCAGCTTTTCGGCACAGGGCCAGTGCGGCGTGATCGTGCCCGGGGATGACCCCGACGCGGTCGCCGCGCAGCTTACGGCGCTTTTGACCGACCCTGAACGCCTCGAACAGATGGGCCGGCACGCCCGCAGCGCGGCCGAGACGCATTTCAGCCTGACCGCCGAGGCCGACGCCATCGCGCAGGTCTATGAGGACCTCTGGGCCGGGCGATGATCCCGAGGCAAAAAAGACGAAGATTGCGGCTTTGGCCGGTCCCGGCAAACAGGATCGCGACCCCTCACGCGGTGTGGAACATGTGTCCTCGCATAGTCAGAAATTCAGAATAGTGTTCTCATATACATGGCTCTGAATACCTGATGATGCCTTGATCTGACGTGTTTTCCCCCTCATTTGGAACGAAATTCTGCCAAAGGGGGCATCCATGTTCGAGACATTCGGGTTTGAGACACTCACCGCACCGCAAGCGGCGGTCTGGTTCGGGCTGGGCCTTGGCCTGATCTTCGGGGCACTGGCGCAACTCACCCGGTTCTGTCTGCGCCGCGCGATCGTGGGCGAGGATCGCCGCCAGGCGGCCGGTATCTGGCTGACCGCGCTGGCCGTGGCCGTTCTGGGCACCCAGCTGGCCGTCGCGCAGGGCCTTATCTCTTTTGCGGATCACCGGTTCATGGCGTCCGACCTGCCGGCGCTGGCCATCGTGATCGGCGGCGTGCTGTTCGGCATTGGTATGGTCCTGACGCGCGGCTGCATTTCGCGCCTCACGGTGCTGACCGGCTCGGGCAACCTGCGCGCCCTGACGGTGCTGATCGTGTTCGCCATCGTGGCGCATGCCGCGCTCAAGGGGGTTCTGGCCCCGGTGCGTACGGCGTTGGGGTCGGTGACCGTCCCGCTTGAAATCTCGGCCCTGCCGGGCAACGGCATTGTCTGGGCCATCGTGATCGCCGGGGCCGCCCTCGCCTTCGCTGTCCGGTCCGGCAACCGTGTCGGCCCGTTGATCCTTGCCGCCGCCATCGGCCTGCTGGTGCCGCTTGGATGGGTCGGAACGGGGTTCATCCTCTACGACGATTTCGATCCGATCGCGATGGAATCGCTGTCGTTCACCGCGCCGGCCTCGGAGGCGCTGTTCTACACCGTCGCCTCGACTGCGGTTCCGGCCGGATTTGGCAGCGCGCTGATCGGCGGTGCGCTGCTGGGGGCGCTGGCATCGGCCCTTCTGGGGGGACGTTTCAGCTGGGTCAGCTTCGGGTCGCCCGGCGAAACCGGCCGCTACATGACCGGTGGCGCCTTGATGGGGTTCGGCGGCGTGTTGGCCGGAGGCTGCACCGTTGGTGCGGGCCTGGCCGGTGTGCCGACCCTGTCTTTCGCCGCGATTCTGGCACTTGCATCGATCGCTGCGGGCGGCGTGCTGGCCAATCTTGCATGGCGGGCGGGTCCGGCCAAGGCGCCGGGCCTGCAACCGGCCGAATGATCTGGCGCTCTGCCCTTGCACCCGCGCCGCACCCGGGTAGGATGCGGCGCGTTTCAATTCAGGGGCATTCAGAATGGCAGTTTACGAATACAAGGTGGTTCCGGCCCCCTCCAAGGGGGTCAAGGCCCCCGGTGTGAAGGGGCCCGAGGCGCGGTTCGCCTACGGGCTGGAACAGGCGATGAACGGCCTGGCCGCGGATGGCTGGGAATATCTGCGCGCCGATATCCTGCCCAGCGAGGAACGTCAGGGCCTGACTTCGAGCCACACGGTCTATCGCAGTGTCCTGGTCTTTCGCCGTGCGGTTGATCCGGACGCCACGCCCGAACATCCGCCCGCCGCCCCTCCCGCCGAGGCCGACCCGCTTCAGACCGATGCCACGGACGAGGCCACCCTGTCTGAGCCTGTCGCCGAGCCAATGCCCGACACCCAACCGGAGAGCGACCCATACAACCGTTGAGCACAGGGGGCGGTGCTGCCCCGGCCTTGAAAATATTTCTCATCTTACCCCTTCTCATCGCGGCTCAATGGCATACACTTTTGCCTCCGAGTCGTAAGGGTGACCCACATGCCTAAAAATGATCCATTCGGCTTTGACATGTCCGTGTCGTCGGCGAAAAAGAAGAACCCCCGGGGCCGCCGGGGGATGTCGGGCGCGTCCGAAACCTCCACCCGCGTGTGTGAGAAAGAGGGCTGCACCGAGCCCGGCAAGTATCGTGCGCCCAAGGCGCCGGACGTGCTGGATGACTTCTACTGGTTCTGCAAGGACCACGTGCGCGAATATAACCTGAAGTGGAATTTCTTCGACGGCACGACCGAGGCGGAGATCAACGCCCAGATGTCGGCCGACAAGGTCTGGGAGCGCGAGACGAAATCCTTTACCGACCCCGAGGCGCGGGCGTGGGCGCGGCTTGGCATCGAGGACCCGCATCAGGTTCTGGGCGGCAATGCGACCAAGAACCCGGGCAAGTCGCGCTCGGGTCAGCGCAAGCTGCCCCCGACCGAGCGCCGCGCGATCGAAATCCTCGAAGCGAAGGACAGCTGGACAAAGGCCGAGATCCGCAAGGCCTACAAGAGCCTGATCAAGGTGCTGCACCCCGATATCAACGGCGGGGATCGCAGCCAGGAAGAGCAGTTGCAACAGGTTGTCTGGGCCTGGGACCAGATCAAGCAGAGCCGGAACTTCAAGTAACTACCGGGGACTATTCGGCCGCAACCGGTGCGATTCGCCGCGCGCCAAGGCGGGGATGCAACGTGCCCGCCAAGGCCCAGCACGCACCAAGGGCCAGCCCGCCCACGGCAAACACCCCCGACAGCGGCGCCAACAACAGCACCAGCCACGCGGCACCCGGTGTCAGGATGCCCGAGACATCGCGAAAACTGGAATAGACGGCCGACATCTCAGTGCGCTCGGACGGTTTGACCGCCATCAGGAACGGCAAGCCCCCGCAAATGTCGAGCAGCACCAGAAAACAGGACCCCAAGAACAGCACCAGCAAGGCCAGCAAGGGTTGATCGGCCAGCCCCCAGGCGGCCGCGAAAAACAACCCCGACAACGCGAAACCGGTACGCACCGCCGCCCGCACTGTGCGACGCTGCATCCAGCGCAGCATGACCGGTGTCAGGAACAGCACCCCGTTGGTGACCGACAGCATGATCCCGCCCGTTTGCGCATCAAGCCCGCGTTCAACGGCAAAGATCGGCACGTAGACCACGTAGATCCACCACCCGCAGGACCGCACAACCGCAAAGCCCCACCCCACCACCAACCGGGGCTGTGCAAAGAACCGCCCAAGATAGCGCAACGGGTTGGCGGTGGGCCGGCGCGCCCGCGTGATCAGCTTGCCATTGCCCAGTCGCATCACGAAAAACAAGGCCAGCATCGCCAGCGCGGCGGCCATCGAAACCAGGAACGGCGCCGGTGCCCACCATTCCATCAGTGTCACCCCCAGAACCGGCCCAAGCGTCCAGCCCATGGCGCTGTAGAACATCCGCAGTGTTTCACAGCGGCCAAGTTCGACGCGCGCGACATAGTCGAGAACATAGGCGTTGAAGCACACGAACAGAGACACCGTCGCCACAGAGATCAAAGTCAGCGAGACAACCACCCAGTGCCCACCTGCCATACCGGCCACCCCGCCAGCCGCGAAGACCAGCGCCGCGCAGGCATAAAGCCACCGGCGCGGAACGAACCGGTTCAGCCAGGGCAATAGCAAGCCGGTCAGCAACGACAGCAGGCCGATCAGGAAATAGACTTGCGAGACGGCCTGCGCATCGCCAAGGGCACGGTACATGGCCAGAGGAAACACCGACACCAGAATACCCCGTGCCACGGCCTCGACCCCGGCGAGTGCGGCAAATCCCCTAAGGGACGGGGCCGGCGCATGGCGCAGCCATTCGGGGATACGGCGTTCGAACATGGGCAGTCCGACAAGCAATCAAGTCAGTCTGAATGAAACCGCCCTGCCAACCACCTGTCGCACCCGTTTCCGACCCGCAGGTCGGAAACGAACGATGCCCCCGGATCTACCACATCCGCCCGCGCGCATAATCGGCATAGCCCGCATCATAGGCCTTGCCGTCGAAATCCGATTTCATCTCGCGCAGAAAATCACCGGCCGTGGGCAGATCGGGCCGGTCCATTCCGGCCCACAGCTGCGCGCGCATCACTGCTTTGGCGCATTGGAAATACATCTCCCCGATCGTTACGACGATGACCGTGGCCGGTGTTTTCCCCGCCTTCTCGAAACCCTGCCGAAGCTCGGTATCATCGGTGAGGATCGCGGTGCCGTTCACCCGTACGACCGTGTCGCAGCCCGGCACCATGAACATCAGGCTGACGCGCCCGTCCCGCACGATATTGCGCAACGAGTCCAGACGGTTGTTGCCGCGCCAGTCCGGCAGCAGCAGCGTTGTGTCATCATGGATCTGCACGACCGGGCCGTCATCGCCGCGCGGGCTGCCATCGGTGCCCTCGGGGCCGACCGTGGACAGCACTACAAAGCGGGAGGCCCAGATCCAGCGCCGGTAAAGCGGCGTGATGGCCCGTGCGACCTTGGTCAGCGACAGATCGGCGGCCTCGGGATAGAGCGCGTTCAGCGCACTGACATCGGTGATCTTTTGCATGCGGCCCTCCGACAGATATGCGGATCTAATAGACCGCCCTGCCCGCCGGGGCCAGCCCGCTGCCGCCTCAGGCCGGTTTGAACACCAGGCTGACGCCGTTCAGGCAGTGCCGCTTGCCCGTGGGGGCGGGCCCGTCATCGAAGATATGGCCCAGGTGGCTGCCACAGCGCGCGCAGTGGCATTCGGTGCGCACCCGCAACAGTTTGCGGTCCGGCTTGGTCCCGATCGCACCCGGCAGGGACTGCCAGAAACTGGGCCAGCCGGTGCCGCTGTCATACTTGTGCTTCGAGGAATAGAGCGGCAGATCACAGCCCCGGCAGTGATACGTGCCCGGTGCGTAAATCTTGTCGAGCGGCGAGGTACCGGCGCGTTCGGTGCCCTCTTCTCGCATCACGTAATATTCCATGTCCGACAGCATCGCGCGCCACTCCGCCTCGCTTCGGGTTACGGCGAAATCGCCGGAGGCGGCGGTGGCCCAATTGGCGCGGCCAAGCGCAATGACCGAGCCGGTGGCAAGAACGGTTGCTATGAATCCGCGGCGTTGCATGGCTGATCTCCTGTCAAATCTCGTTGGTTCAAAGGTGGGTGATCCGCGCCTCGGGCGCAACAAACGCGTCCGCAACTTCGCGTGAGAATGGTTACAGGCGCATCACGAATGCGAAGGCCTGCGCCCGCTTTGCGTCGGGCCCATGCAAATCTGCCCCTTTCCCTTGCCCTTTCCAGCGATATGTTGCACGACGGGCCGAAACGAACGGACGCGGACTGAAGGACAAGGGCAATGGCCGACGGGAATATGGATCGAGACGTGAAACCGACCGAGGAACTTTCGGTCCGCGACGTGTTTGGTATCGACACCGACATGGTCGTGAAGGGCTTTGCCGAGGCGACGGACCGCGTGCCCGAGCTGGACAGCACCTACAAGTTCGATCCCGATACCACGCTGGCGATCCTCGCCGGGTTTTCCCATAACCGCCGCGTGATGATCCA
>JANSYB010000159.1 GCA_024742655.1 Paracoccaceae bacterium
CCGCGCCGATGGCCTTCGTGCTGATGTGCGGGCGCATTTTCCAGAACCTGTTCGAAGACATCCGCAACATGCGTGACGGCGCGCCGCTGATCCGGCAGGCCGTGATCGGAGGAGATACCTGATGGCTGACGGAAGCTGGGTTGCGCTGATTTCCATAGGCGTCACGATGTTGTTCATGCTGGGCGTGCCCGTCCTGCTGGTTATTGCCTATTGGGTGATCGGCTGTTCCTTCGTGCTGGGTCTTACGCTGGACAACATGGGCGCGGAACTGCTCAATGTGTTCAACAAGGGGTTCGCCCTGCTGGCCATGCCGCTTTTCATCCTGACGGGGGACCTGATCAACAAGTCCGGCATCGCCCGGCGGCTGAGTGATTTTGCCTATGCCTGTCTTGGCTGGCTGCGCGGCGGGCTGGCGATGGCCTCGCTGGGGGCGTGCGGGCTGTTCGCGGCGATCTCGGGGTCGAATTCGGCCACCACGGCGACGATCGGCTCGATGCTGCATCCCGAGATGGTCAAGGGCGGCTACGACGAGCGCTTTTCGGCCGCCACGGCGGCGGCGGGCGGCACCGTGGGGATCATCATCCCGCCCTCGATCATCTTCATCGTCTACGGGTTCCTGATGAACCTGCCCATCTCGGACCTGTTCGTGGCCGGTATCCTGCCCGGTGCGCTGATGGTGATTGGCATGCAGTTTGCCTGTTGGGTCATCTGCCGGATGAACGGCTGGGGCTACCTGATCCCGCTGCAACTGAACCGGGTGCTGAAAACCGCATTTGGCGCGTGGCTGGGCTTTTTCGCGATCGGTCTCGTTCTGTGGGGCATCTACACGGGTAAGTTTTCCCCGACCGAGGCGGCGGGTGTGACCGTCGGTTTCTGCATCATCGCGGGGCTTGTCAGCTGGGCGATCAGTCACCTGTTCAAGGTCCGCACCGGCAAGACATGGGAGGAAAAATCCTACGCCGAGATGCTGGTCGTGG
Organism: Paracoccaceae bacterium; assembly: GCA_024742655.1. Classification (GTDB taxonomy): domain Bacteria; phylum Pseudomonadota; class Alphaproteobacteria; order Rhodobacterales; family Rhodobacteraceae; genus Roseovarius. The sequence goes on from JANSYB010000159.1 coordinate 978, forward strand.
AAGGGTTCACCATTCCCGAAATCCCCGGCATCGTCATGCGCTCCGCGCAGATCACGGGCATCCTTGCCCCGTTGATCGCGATCTCTGTGGTAATGCAGCAGATCCTGTCGCTGCTGGGCGCGCAAGAGGTGATCGGCGATTTCGTGACCTCGATGGGCGGCTATCACGCGGTGCTGTTCACCTCGATGGTGATCGTGTTCTTCTCGGGCATGGTGCTGGAAAGTCTGCCGGTCACGATCATCCTCGCCCCGATCCTTGCGCCGATCGCGGCCTCGGTCGGGGTCGATCCGATCCATTTCTCGGTGATCTTCCTCGTGGGGGCCTCGATCGGGTTCATCACGCCGCCCTATGGTCTCAATCTTTATGTGGCCTCGGGTGTTACCGGCGTTCCCTATTTCCGGCTGCTGCGTTATACGGTGCCCTACCTCGTGGCGCTGATCGGGGTGTGGGTGCTGGTCTCCCTCACGCCGGAGCTGGCGCTGTTCTTGTTGCCGGACCGGTAAGACGTGAATGAAGGACGAACAGATCACGGATCCCAAGAGCCAGATCCCGACGAACCTGCGGCTGCTCTATCTTCTTGAGGAGGTTGCGCGGTCAGGTGTGCCCGTCGCACCCTCGGCCCTGTGCGAGGCGCTGGACCTGCCCAAGCCCACGATCCACCGCCTGCTGCACACCGCCGAGGACGAGGGCTTTCTGCAGCGCGATATCGACGGACGCAGTTATGGCCCGGGTCAGCGGATGCGGCGTCTGTCGATCAACACGCTGTCGTCGCAGCGGATCCGCAGTGAACGCCTGCGCATCCTGCGTAATCTGGCCGCCGATGTCGGAGAGACATGTAACCTCGCAGCGCCGGGGCGCGACGGCATGGTCTATCTCGACCGGGTCGAAACCCATTGGCCGCTGCGTATCCAGTTGCCGGTCGGCACACAGGTGCCGTTTCACTGCACCGCCAGCGGCAAGATGTACCTGTCGTCGCTGCGTCCCGAAAAGCTTGAGCGCCTTCTGGCCTCGGCCCCGCTGGAACGGCGCACCGGCAAGACCATGACCAACCCCGCCGATGTGATGCACGAAGCGTCCCGAACCCGCGAGCGTGGCTACTCCACCGACAACGAGGAATTCATGGAGGGGATGGCCGCTGTGGCCGTGCCCCTGCGGGATGACCAGGGCCGGTTGCTGACCACGCTGTCGATCCATGCGCCGGTGCAACGCCATGATCTTGACGGGTTGCTGAACCACCTGCCCAAGTTGCAGGAGGCTGCATCCCGGCTGGAGGATCTGGCGCTCGAATAGCCCGACCGGGCGCCTCCGCCCAGCGATCGGCAAACGCCTGTGATCAGCACGCATGCGGCCCGGGACATGACGCGGGCATGGTCGTCTTTTGGCGGTTGCGCCGTGAAGACCGCGCCCCGCAAGCCCTGAAACAGGATTGGCCGGTTCGCCAAAGGATGTCGTTGACGTCTTTGGTTATCCGCAGGCGCAACATCCCGGATAGGGGCTGCAGGACATCGCCTGCGCCAAACCTGTGTCTTTTCATGTATCCGACACCGGCGTAGGTTCCGCCACGAGATCTGTCCCAATCCCAACCCCATGAGCCCGTCTTTTGTGGATCCAGCTTGTCATTCTTGGCGTTGTCATCGGTTTCAACAACTTTGCCACCGCTCTCGCCCTTGGCGCGATCGGTCAGCAAAAAAGGCTGTGGCGCATCCTGAGCGTTTTTGCCGTGTTCGAATTCGGTGTGCCGTTGATCGGGCTTTGGTTGGGGCAGAACGCCTCGGGGGTTCTGGTGAATGCAAGTTCCTGGCTGGGGCCCCTGCTGCTTGCCACACTGGGAATACTGACCCTCGTTGAAAGCACGCGCAATACGCATGATCAGGAAAAGCTCGCTGCCAAGGTCACCAGTTGGCGCGGCCTCGTTTTCCTGTCGGCCGCCCTGAGCCTTGATAATCTCGTGGTTGGCTTCAGCCTTGGCCTGCGCGGCGTGCCACCGCTTGCGCTGGCCACGACGATCATGATCTGCTCGGTCGTCTTTGCGTGGATCGGGCTTGAACTCGGCGGGCGGGGCCGAAGAAACTATGAAACTGCGGCAGAGGTCATGTCCGGCCTTCTGCTGCTGGCGCTGGCATGGGCCGATTGGTCAGGGGTCTTGTGATAGGGCAGGCAAAGAAAGGCCGGCGGTCCCGCCTATCCTTGACTGAGCCAAGCATCGCAGTTTTGAGCACGTGAAAACGGAAACATCCTGACCTCGCATGCGCACTGGGCCGCGGCCCCGAAACCTGGGCGCAAGCGGATGACTTTGACTCGCCACGGCTGTCGGTTAGGCTTGGGCGCATGAGCGAAACGGAAAAAACCGACGCCCAGCTGAAAACGTACCGCCAAAAGCGCGACTTCGGGCGCAGCACGGAGCCCGAGGGCGGGGCCGACGGGAATCCCGATGCGCCTCTCTTCGTGATCCAGAAACATGATGCCAGCAGCTTGCATTATGATTTCCGGCTCGAGGTCGATGGCACGCTGAAAAGCTGGGCCGTGCCCAAGGGGCCCTCGACCGACCCGCGCGAAAAACGCCTTGCCATCGCCACCGAGGATCACCCGATCGAATACGCTGATTTCGAGGGTGTCATCCCCGAGGACGCGTATGGCGGCGGCACTGTCCTGATCTGGGATCGCGGGACCTACCGCAACAATAACGAGAAGGACGACGGCCTGCGCGCCATGTCGGACGCGCTGGCGGAGGGTCATGCGCTGGTCTGGCTGGAGGGCGAAAAACTGACGGGTGGCTACGCGCTGCAGCGCATCGACGACGACAAGGGTCATTGGCTGCTGATCAAGATGGATGACACGGAGGCCGATGCACGCCGTAACCCGGTTTCGACCGAACCGGACTCGGTGGTCTCGGGCCGTGACATCGACCAGATCGCCCGGGAGCAAGACACGTGACCGGGGAAACCGGACAGATCGCGCGCCTGGTCGAGGGGCTGCCCGAACGTGATCATCCCGACTGGATCGCGCCCATGCTCGCCGTTCTGACCGACAGGCGGTTCTCGGACCCGGGGTGGATTTACGAGCGCAAGCTCGACGGCGAACGGGTCGTGGCGTTCCGTGACGCGGACCGGGTGCGGCTGATGACGCGAAACAGGAACGAGGTTTCGGACACCTATCCCGAGCTGGCCGAGGCGCTTGCCGAACAGCCGGTGCAGGACTTTGTCGCCGACGGCGAGGTCGTGGCCTTCGATGGCGCTGTCAGCAGCTTTTCGCGGTTGCAGGGCCGCATGCAGATCAAGGATGCCGACGCGGCAAGAGAAAGCGGCATCGCCGTCTATCTTTACCTGTTCGATCTGATGCATCTTGCCGGGCATGACCTGACCGGTCTGCCGCTGCGTCAACGCAAGGCCGCCCTGGTCGAGGCGATCAAGTTTGACGACCCGCTGCGCTATACCCCGCACCGCAACGAAAGCGGCGAGGCCTTTTTCAAAGAGGCCTGCAAGAAGGGCTGGGAAGGCCTGATCGCCAAGGATGCCAACGCGGTCTATAGTCAGGGGCGGTCGCGCAACTGGCTGAAATTCAAATGCGCTCACGGTCAGGAACTGGTGATTGGCGGCTTCACCGAGCCCAAGGGCACGCGCAAGGGCTTCGGCGCGCTTCTGTTGGGATATTACGAGGATGACGAGCTGCGCTATGCCGGCAAGGTCGGCACGGGCTTCGACGATGCCTTTCTGATGGACTTCCGACAGACGCTGGAAGAGCATCGGCGCGACACGTCGCCTTTCGACGGGCCCGTAAAGGAGGACGCGATCTGGGTGCAGCCCGAGCTGGTGGCGCAGATCGGCTTCACCGAATGGACCGACGCCGGACGCCTGCGCCATCCGCGGTTTGAGGGGCTGCGCCGTGACAAGCCGGCCCGGGATGTCACGCGAGAGAGGGCACGCCGCGAATGAGCGACGCACGCATCAAGGTCAGTGGCCGCGAGGTCGAGATATCGAACGCGGACAAGGTTCTGTTCACCGCGGACGGCATCACCAAGCGCGATCTGGCCGAGTATTGGGTCAAGATCGCCGAAACCGCGCTGCCGCATTTCCGAAACCGGCCCCTGACCATGCGGCGCTTTCCGGACGGAATCGACACCGATGGTTTTTTTCAGAAGCACATCCCGGAGCACTTTCCCGACTGGATCGACCGGGCTGAATTGCCCAAGGAAGGCGGCACGGTGACCCACGTCCTCGCCAACGACGCGGCGACGCTGGTCTATCTCGCGGATCAGGGCTGCATCGAGCCGCATCTGGCGCTTTCGCGGGTCAACAGCCCGGATCACCCGGACCGCATGGTGTTCGATCTCGATCCGTCGGATGGTGATTTCACCAAGGTGCAGGACGTGGCCCATGCCGTGCGCGGGGCGTTGGAAGACCGCGGGCTGCCCAGTTTCGTGGCGACGACCGGATCGCGCGGCCTGCACATCGTGCTGTCGCTGGATGCCTCTGCCGAGGTTGACGCATTGCGCCCCTTCGCGCGCGGGATCGCCGCGCAGGTGGCTGCGGCACATCCCGGCCTGGCCACAACAGAGCAGCGCAAGGCCAAGCGCGGCGACAGGGTGCTGGTCGACACCTTTCGGACGGCTTATGGCCAGACCGCGATCGCGCCGTATGGCGTGCGGGCGCGTGCGGGGGCGCCTGTGGCAACTCCGATCCGCTGGGACGAAGCCTTCTCATCCGACCTGACCCCCGACCGGTACACGATCTCTTCGGTGTTCCGTCGCCTGGGCCAGATCGAAGACCCCTGGGCCGGGATAGACGATGCGCCTGTCAAAGCCACATCGCTCGTCGAGGATAGCTGACGGTCGTCGCAGGCGGTCACAAGGCTGGATCGTTTGGTCAGGTCCCTTAGGCCCCCGGGGCTAGATCGTTGAGGGGCTCGAAGGCCAGAACGTTGGGTTGGCGGCCTCGGCGTTTTGGGACAAGCCGAGACCGCCTGAATTTGACGCCGGGACAGTGGCGTCCCCGGTCTGATACGATTTAAGTGCAGCGCTTTTGTGGCAACCGATCGGCACTTATCAGGCGCCAATCATTCTTCCTCAGGGAATCGAATGCCCGCCGCTTGATGGCAGGGCGGATA
>JANSYB010000210.1 GCA_024742655.1 Paracoccaceae bacterium
GCTGGCGCAAACGCACCATGTCGTCGCCGTGGCCCGCACCACCGGCGCGCTGGAGGAGCTCGACGACCGGATTCAGGCCGCGGGCGGCCAGGCCACACTGGCGCCGATGGACATCACCAACGCCGATGCGATGGCGCAGCTGTGTCGCTCGATCCATGATCGCTGGGGCGTGATCGATCTATGGGCGCATGCCGCCATTCATGCCCCGCCCTTGGCTCCGGTGGCGCATCTCGACGCCGGTGACTGGCAGAAATCGGTGGATGTGAACGTCACCGCCACCGGGCGGCTTATTCCCTTTCTGACCCCGCTGCTGGGCGAGCAGGGCACCGCGCTGTTCTTCGACGATCCGAAGGCGGGCGAGAAATTCTACGGCGCCTACGGGGCCAGCAAGGGCGCGCAGATCGCCCTGGCGCGCAGCTGGCAGGCCGAGACCGTGAAAACCGGGCCAACGGTTCATATCCTGTCACCACGGGCCATGAACACGGCCCTGCGTGCGCGGTTCCATCCCGGCGAGAATCGCGAGGCCCTGACCCCGGCCACCGAGGAGGCCACACGGCTGCTTGCACAGATCTGACGCCGCGTCCGCACCCTTGGCGAGCCGGCGCTGAAGGGCTACATTCTCGGCAACGCACTGTCCGGAGGCGCCCATGTCCCGTATCCTGTCCATCCTGCTCGGCGGCCTTGTGCTGGCCGCATCGCCCGCCCTTGCCGGGATGCAACCGATCCTGCAACTGGAAAAGATGGTCGATGACGAGGCGACGCATGTCGTCACGCTTTATGCCAGTGATATCGACCCAAACAGCATCGCCACCGATGACAGCTACCGTCTGACGGTGAACGGGCAGAAAGTGGACATTCCCGACGCCCTTTCGGCGCGGCTCGACCGGGAGCGGCGCGGATACAGCTATGACGCGTTCACCAAGGGGGTCAGCGAAGACACGTCCAAGGCCATTTGCATGATGGCCGGCCCCGCGCGTGGCACGGTTCTGTCGGTGCTGTACCTGACCTACGAAAACAACCAGATCGCCGATGCCGCCATGCGGCCGATCCTGACGCGCCCGGACAATTGCCTGTTTACCAAACGGATCCGGCCCGTGTCGGACGAGGCCCGGTTCGAGGCCGCCGGCGCGATGGCCACGTTGCAGACCATTCTGGATCTGCACGCCAACTGATCCCGGCCGATTTTGTCGCCTGTCGGGCCGTGTGATCGGGTGCGCGCGCTTGCCCCTCGTCACCGGCCCCGCTACACAAGGCAAAGAGCAGCCGGAGGCGAAAATTTGCGCATTCTCATCACCAATGACGACGGCATCAACGCCCCGGGCCTGGCCGTGCTCGACGAGATCGCCAACGCGCTTGCGGGCCCCGACGGCGAAGTCTGGACCGTGGCCCCCGCCTTCGAGCAATCCGGCGTCGGCCACTGCATTTCCTACACCACGCCGATGATGATCTCGCAGATGGATGACCGCCGCTATGCCGCGCAGGGCAGCCCGGCGGATTGCGTTCTGGCCGCCCTGCATGACGTGATGATCGACGCCCGGCCCGACCTGGTACTGTCGGGTGTGAACCGCGGCAACAACTCGGCCGAGAACGCGGTCTATTCCGGCACCGTGGGCGCCGCGATGGAGGCCGCGCTGCAAGGCGTGCCCGCGGTGGCGTTGAGCCAGTATTACGGCCCCGAGAACAAGGATCTCGACGATCAGTTCGAGTCTGCCCGCGCGCATGGGTTGAGCACACTTCGCACCCTTCTGGACAAGGGAGTCTGGACCCGCGACGATTACGGCATCTTCTACAACATCAACTTTCCGCCCGTGCCCGCCACGGGCGTCAAGGGGATCCGCGCCGCGCGCCAGGGCTTTCGCCGCGACATGGGCTTTGGCGTACAGCCCACCCAATCGCCCTCGGGGCGGCGATTCCTGTGGATCACCGGCGCCCCGCAGCAGCAGCCGACCAGCCCCGGATCCGACGCTGACTGGAACCTCAAGGGCTATATCTCGGTCACGCCGATGCGCGCCGACCTGACCGCGCATGACGCGCTGGAGGCGCTCAAGGCCATCGAATGAACGACCATGAGCCGGATATCGCCGAACGCAAGATGCAGTTCCTCTTCGCGCTGCGCTCGCGCGGGGTGACCGATAAACGCGTCTTGACCGCGATGGAACGCATTGACCGCGGCCCCTTCGTGCGCGGGTATTTCGCCGCGCGCGCCTATGAGGACACGCCCCTGCCCATCGCCTGCGGGCAGACCATCTCGCAGCCCTCGGTGGTGGGCCTGATGACGCAGGCCCTGCAGGTCAGCGCCCGCGACAAGGTGCTCGAGGTGGGCACCGGCTCGGGCTACCAGGCCGCGATCCTCAGTCAGCTGGCCCGCCGGGTCTACACGGTGGACCGGCACAAGCGGCTGGTGGTCGAGGCGGCGACGGTTTTTCGCGACCTCGACCTGACCAATATCACCGCGCTGACCGCCGATGGCAGCTTCGGCCTGCCCGACCAGGCGCCGTTCGACCGCATCCTCGTGACGGCCGCCGCCGAGGATCCGCCCGGGCCGCTCTTGGCGCAATTGAAAATCGGGGGTATCATGGTGCTGCCGGTGGGCCAGTCGGATGCCGTGCAAAGCCTGATCCGTGTAACGCGACACGAGGGCGGCTTTGACTATGACGAATTGCGGCCGGTGCGTTTCGTTCCCCTGCTCGAAGGGCTGGGACGGGACGGGTAACCGACGGGACATGACGTAAACGCGTAAACACAAGGCCCCGGCCACAAGGGGCATATTGACGAGGACCTGATCGAGATGCTTTTCCGCACACGCCATGCCACCTTTCTGGCCGGCTCCGCCGCGCTCATGCTGTTGTCCGCCTGTGACCAGCCGCTGGATTTCGATCTGCGGGGCGGGTTCGGCAACGCGCCCTCCACGGCCGAGGCCGCGCGCAACGCCACCGCCAACCGGCCCGATCCCGACAGCCGCGGGATCATCTCCTATCCGAATTACCAGGTGGCCGTGGCCCGGCGCGGCGACACGCTGACGACACTGGCCGCGCGCATCGGTGCGAATGTGGCTGACCTGGCGCGCTACAACGGCATGCAACCCGGCGACAGCCTGCGCAAGGGCGAGATCATCGCCCTGCCCGGCCGCGTCGCCGAACCGGCCGGCGGCCCGTTGACGCCCAGCGGCGTCGACATCACCACGCTGGCCGGCTCGGCCATCGAGGCCGCGGATGCCCAGGCCCCGCGCACCGCGTCCCTCGATCCCGGCCAGAGCGGCGTCGAGCCCGTGCGCCACAGGGTGGAGCGCGGCGAAACCGCCTTCACCATCGCCCGGCTTTACCAGGTGTCGGTGCGCAGCCTTGCGGACTGGAACGGGCTGGGACCGGATTTCGAGGTGCGCGAGGGGCAATACCTGCTGATCCCGGTGGTTCTGCCCGAGGCAGCCCCCCAGACCGACGCCCTCGCCCCGGCCGTGACACGCCCCGGAAGCGGCTCGCCCACGCCGACCCCGCCAAGCGCCTCCAAACCGCTGCCGGAGGAAAAGACGGTGCCCGCCGCAAAACCGGTCGAAACCACGGCCGCCCCGGATCTGAGCAGCTCGAAACCGGCGGCCGCGTCCGCCACCAGGATGAGTTTCCCGGTCAAGGGGGATATCATTCGCGAATATTCCAAGGGCAAGAATGACGGGATCGACATCGCGGCCGCTCCCGGGACCCCGGTGCGCGCCGCCGATGCCGGGACCGTGGCCGCGATCACGCAGGACACCAACGGCGTCCCGATCATCGTGGTCAAGCATGCGGGCAACTTGCTGACCGTCTATTCGAATGTCGGCGGGGTGACCGTGGACAAGGGCGACAGTGTGAAACGCGGCGGCAAACTGGCCGAGATTCGCAAGGATGGCACGGCGGCGGTGCATTTCGAGGTGCGCGAGGGCTTCGACAGCGTCGACCCGATGCCCTACCTGCAATAGGCTCTGGCCCCGGAAAATCGGCAAGGCCGCGTTTCTTCTGGCCCGAAATATCCCCGCCGGAGGCACCCCGAAGGTGACGACGGCGCACACTGCCGGGCTTGCGCGTCGCGCCGGCCATCCCCCGAGGAGGCGCCCGCAGGGCAACGACGAGAGATCAAGCGCGCGCGACAGCGCGCCCCGTTTCTAAAGCGAAACCCCGTGACGGCCGGCAAGATCGGTAAAGAACTGCCACGCGACCCGGCCCGAGCGCGCGCCGCGCGTCGCCTGCCATTCGATCGCCTCGGCGCGCAAGGTCGCCTCGTCCACCTTGACCCCATGAGCCGCGCAATAGCCCTGGATCATCTCGAGATACTCGTCCTGGCTGCACGGGTGAAATCCCAGCCACAGACCGAAGCGATCACTCAGGGACACCTTTTCTTCCACCGCTTCGCTGGGGTTGATCGCGCTGGAGCGTTCATTCTCGATCATGTCGCGCGGCATCAGGTGGCGCCGGTTCGAGGTGGCATAGAAAATCACGTTGTCCGGCCGCCCCTCGATGCCGCCATCCAGCACCGCCTTGAGGGATTTGTAATGCTGGTCGTCATGGCTGAAGCTCAGGTCGTCGCAGAACAGCACGAAGCGCGCCCGGCTGTCGCGCAACAGGTTCAACAAACGGCCCACACTGGGCAGGTCCTCGCGGTGCAGCTCCACGATCTTCAGCGGCAGGTCCTGGGCCAGAACGGCGGCATGCACCGCCTTCACTAGGCTGGATTTTCCCATCCCCCGCGCGCCCCAGAGCAGCGCGTTGTTGGCCGGCAGACCGCGCGCGAATTGCAGCGTGTTGGCCAGCAGCGTGTCGCGCGACCGGTCGATCCCCACAAGCAGGGACATGTCCACGCGGTTGACCTTGCCGACAGGGTCGAGGCGATCCGGCTCCACGTGCCAGACGAACGCATCGGCCGCCTCGACATCGGGCATTGTGCCGGGCGCCGGGCTCATCCGTTCGAGCGCGGCCGCGATCCGCTCCAGCGGGTCGCTCACGGTTTGTCCTCTCCGCGGTTCACCATGCCGGGGTCTTCGTCGTCATCGTCTTCGAATTCGGCCAGAAGGGGATCATCCTCCAACGAAGCTTCATCCGCGTCCGCTTCGGCCGTATCCGCGGCGGCGTCCTCGTCATCGTCGAACCAGACACCCTCTTCGCGAAGACGCTTTTCGCGGTCGCGGTCGACCCGCGCCACCAGAAAGATCGACACCTCGTAAAGCCCATAGACCACCACGAACAGGATCACCTGCGTAATCACATCAGGCGGCGTGACCAGCGCGGCCAGCAACAGGATGCCCACCACGGCGTATTTGCGCACGGTCTTGAGGCCCTGGGCGTCGACCAGACC
>JANSYB010000600.1 GCA_024742655.1 Paracoccaceae bacterium
CATTGGCGCGGTGCGGGACGGCGTCGCGCGGGCCGGGGCCGATCATGGCATCCCGGCCACCATGGGCGACGGCGACTGGGCCGAGGCCATCGCCGGGGCCGCCCATGCCGCACAGGTGCGCGACGTGGTGACAGGCTATGCCCCCGTCGGCCCCGTGGCCGAACGCCTACGCGACATCGCCCCGGCCCTTCGGGCGCAGGGCCTGACCCTGCACCAGATCCGCCGGCCCTATGACGATCTGGCCTGGCCACACGCCACGCGCGGCTTTTTCGCCCTGAAAAAGAAGATCCCCGCCATTCTGCGGGACCTGAACCTTTCCGCGTGACCTGCGCCGGGGTGACAGAATGGTGACTCGACAACCCGGCCCGTTCAATGCCAAGTCCCGGGCAAATGGCCCGTAACGACGCCGCTTGAGGCTGCGGGCGCCCTGGGTGACCGGCATGGAAACTGACAGCATACCTTTCACACGCGATCTTGTGCTGGTCGGCGGCGGCCATACCCACGCGCTGGTCCTCAAAAGCTGGGCGATGAAGCCGCTGCCCGGCACGCGGGTGACGCTGATCAACCCCGGGCCGACGGCGCCCTATTCGGGCATGCTGCCGGGTCATATCGCGGGGCATTACACGCGTGCGGCACTGGATATCGACCTTGTCCGGCTGGCGCGCCGCTGTGGTGCGCGGCTGGTGCTGGCGCGGGCCTGTGGCATCGACCCAGGCGCGCGCCGCATCAGGGTCGAGGGGCGGCCCGATATCCGCTTTGACGTGGCCGCGATCGACGTCGGCATCACCAGCGCGATGCCCGACCTGCCCGGCTTTGCCGACCATGCCGTTCCGGCCAAGCCGCTTGGCCCCTTTGCCAGTGCATGGGCCGCGTTTCGCACAGGCACGGGGCCTGCCCGGATCGTGGTGATCGGCGGCGGCGTGGCCGGTGCGGAACTGGCCATGGCGATGGCCCACGCGATGCGCAGCGATGCCCGCACGGCCGAGGTGACCGTGCTGGACCGGGGCGAGGCCTTCACCGCGCTTGGCGTGCGCACGGCCCGCGCGCTGCGCGCCGCGCTGAGGCGCAACGGCGTGCAGTTGATCGAACGCGTGGCCCCGGCCCGCATCACCGAGGGCCGGGTCGAGCTGGACGGTGGTCGCGTACTGGAGGCGGATTTCATCACCGGCGCGGCGGGCGCGCGGCCGCATCCGTGGCTCGGCGACAGCGGGCTCACGGATTCCGAGGGCTTCATTCCCGTCGATGACCGTCTGCGCAGCCGCGACCCGGCGATTTTCGCCGTGGGCGATTGCGCCGCCATGACCTATGCCCCCCGCCCCAAGGCCGGGGTCTATGCCGTGCGACAGGCGCCGGTCCTGTTCAACAACCTGCGCTGCGCGCTCAGCGAGACGGGCGGCCAACACCCCTACCGTCCGCAACGCGATTACCTCAAGCTGATTTCACTGGGGGAAAAATCGGCGATGGCCGAACGCTTCGGCATGGCGTTTTCCGGCCCCCTGCTGTGGCGGTGGAAGGATCATATCGACCGCACGTTCATGGATCAGTTCGATAAGCTGGGCCCGCCCGCGCCCCCGGCCCTGCCCTGGCCCCGCGCCGCCGGGTCGGAGGCCGCGCAGGGCGGCACACCGATGTGCGGCGGTTGCGGCTCCAAGATCGGCGCGCCGGCCCTGCAACGCGCGCTTGGCGGGCTTGAGGCGCCCGGTCTTGGCGATGACGCGGCCATTCTGGAGACCGGCGGCACGCAACAGGTGATCAGCACCGACCATCTCAGGGCCATGGTCGAGGACCCCGTGACGATGACCCGGATCGCCGCCGTGCACGCGCTCGGCGATATCTGGGCGATGGGGGCCGAGCCGCAGGCGGCGCTGGCCTCGATCATCCTGCCACGCCAGTCGCCGGATCTGGCCGAACGCGCCCTGACCGAGATCATGCAGACCGCGCGCGACGTGATGCGGGCGGCCGGCGCCGACATCGTGGGCGGGCACAGCACGCAGGGCGATGCGCTGACCATCGGTTTCACGGTGACGGGGCTGTGCCGGACTGCGCCGCTGACACTGGCCGGGGCCGAGCCCGGTCAATCGCTCATCCTGACCAAACCCATCGGCAGCGGTGTGATCATGGCCGCCGAGATGCAGGCCCGCGCGCAAGGCGCCGACGTCGCAGCGGCGCTGGACCTGATGGCAC
>JANSYB010000058.1 GCA_024742655.1 Paracoccaceae bacterium
ACCTGCGCCCATCTGCTGCAAAGTGCGGCCGGGGTGATGATTTTCGCCGAACCCCGCTTCGGCACGGCGATTCTCGAGGAAACCGATCTTGCCGGGCTCGCGGATGCCCAGGAAGAGCTGGAGCGCGAGGTTGCCCGCCTGCTGGACCGGCGCAGCGATATCCGCCAGCTTTTCCTTGTCGGCTCCTGCCCGTCCGAGGTGATCAAGCTGGACCTGGCCCGCGCCGCCGAGCGGCTGACCGAGCGCTACGCCCCCAAGGTGCGGGTGCTGAATTATTCCGGCTCGGGGATCGAAACGACATTCACCGAGGGCGAGGATGCCTGCCTGGCTTCGATGGTGCCTGTGCTGCCGCAGACCGATGCGCGCCAGCTGCTACTTGTCGGGGCCCTGCCCGACGTGGTCGAGGACCAGGCGCTCGACCTGCTGGGCAAGATGGGCATCGACAACATCAAGGTTCTGCCCGCCCGCAATGCCGATGACGATCTGGCCATCGGCCCCAACACCGTCTTTGCACTGACGCAACCGTTCCTCGGCAGCACGCATGCTGCGTTAGAGGGCCGCGGGGCGCGTCATATTCCTGCGCCTTTCCCGTTCGGCGAAGAGGGCACCACCGCGTGGCTTCGCGCCGTGGCAACGGAATTCGGTGTCGATCCTTCCCGTTTCGACAACGTAACAGACGCGCCCCGCGCACGTGCAAGAAAGGCGGTCGCCCAGGCCTCGGAAAACCTGCGCGGCAAGTCGGTGTTCTTCTTCCCCGACAGCCAGCTGGAAATCCCGCTGGCGCGATTCCTGACCCGCGAATGCGGCATGGACGCGGTCGAGGTGTCGGCACCCTTTATCCACAAGGGCATCGTCGGCCCCGATCTGGACTTGCTGGCCGAAGGCCCGACGCTGGCCGAGGGGCAGGATGTCGAGTTGCAGCTGGATCGCTGCCGTGCGGCCCAGCCCGACCTGACGGTGTGCGGGCTTGGCCTTGCCAACCCGCTCGAGGCCGAGGGCCTGGCCACCAAGTGGGCGATCGAACTGGTATTCACGCCGGTGCATTTCTACGAACAGGCCGGCGATCTGGCCGGGCTTTTCTCGCGCCCGCTCAAGCGGCGTGCGGCCCTGCGGATGGAGGCGGCGGAATGAAGCTGTCGGTCTGGACATACGAAGGCCCGCCGCATGTCGGCGCCATGCGCGTCGCCACCGCGATGAAGGGGCTGCATTACGTGCTGCACGCGCCGCAGGGCGACACCTATGCCGATCTTCTGTTCACCATGATCGAGCGCCGCAATCACCGCCCGCCGGTGACCTATACCACCTTCCAGGCGCGTGATCTGGGTGCGGATACCGCCAACCTGTTCAAGACCGCCTGTCAGGCCGCCTATGACCGGTTCAAGCCGCAGGCGATGATCGTGGGGGCCTCGTGCACCGCGGAGCTCATTCAGGATGACCCGGGCGGGATGGCCGAACAGATGGGCCTGCCCGTCCCCGTCATCGCGCTGGAACTGCCCAGCTATCAGCGCAAGGAAAACTACGGCGCGGACGAAACCTTTTTCCAGATCGTGCGCGCGCTGGCGCGGCCGATGGACAAGACCGCGCATGTCACGGCCAACCTGATCGGCGCCACGGCCCTTGGCTTTCGCCACCGCGACGACATCACCGAGGTGACCGCCCTGCTTGAAGAGATGGGGATTTCAGTCAATGTCTGCGCGCCCTTCGACGCCACGCCCGAGGATATCACCCGTCTTGGCGCGGCCCATCTCAACATTCTGATGTATCCCGAAACGGGCGAGGCCGCCTGCCGCTGGATGGAGCGTGAACTGGGCCTGCCCTTCACGAAGACCGTGCCGATCGGCGTCGGCGCCACCCGCGATTTCGTGGCCGAGGTGGCCGAACTGGCCGGTGTCGCGCCGAAACTGGACGATAGCCGCCTGCGCCTGCCGTGGTATTCGGCATCGGTCGACAGCACCTACCTGACCGGCAAGCGCGTGTTCCTCTTTGGCGACGGCACCCATGTCGCCGCCGCCGCCCGCGTGGCGCGCGACGAGATGGGTTTCGAGGTGGTGGGCATGGGCTGCTACAACCGCGAGATGGCCCGCACCATTCGCGCGCTGGCCAAGGAATACGGCGTCGAGGCGCTTATCACCGAGGATTACCTGGACGTCGAGGCGCGGATCGAGGAACTCGCCCCCGAGATGATCCTCGGCACCCAGATGGAGCGCCATATCGGCAAGCGCCTTGGCATCCCCTGCGCGGTGATTTCCGCACCGGTGCATGTTCAGGATTTTCCCGCGCGTTATTCCCCGCAGATGGGGATCGAGGGCGCGAACGTGATCTTCGACACCTGGGTGCATCCGCTGGTCATGGGGCTGGAAGAGCACCTGCTGCACATGTTCCGAGACGATTTCGAATTCCACGACGACGCGGGCGCCAGCCATCACGGCCACGCCGCCAAGCCGCGCCCCGAGGAAACCGCCCCCGCCGCCACCCCCGAGCCGCAGGAGGCGGGCGAGGTGATCTGGCTGGCCGACGCGGAAAAGGAACTGAAGAAAATCCCGTTCTTCGTGCGCGGCAAGGCGCGGCGCAACACCGAGATCTTCGCCGCAGAACGCGGCGTGAACCAGATCGGGATCGACACCCTCTACGAGGCCAAGGCCCATTATGCGCGATGACGTGTTCATAAACGGCGGCCACCGCCCTTACCGCGTCGTGATCCTGACGCTGGACAGCCACGCGGCCGGCCCCTGCGCGCGTGCCGCCGAAAAGCTGGCCCCGGATTTCCCGGGGCTGGAATTGTCGGTGCATGCCGCTGCGGAATGGGGCGAAACCCCCGGCGCGCTCGATGCCGCGCGGGCGGCGATTGCCACCGGCGACATCATCATCGCCAACCTGCTTTTCCTCGAAGAGCATATCAATCCGATCCTGCCCGACCTGCAGGCGCGCCGCGAAAGCTGCGATGCCATGGCCGGCGTGATCGCGGATGCGCAGATCGTCAAGCTGACCCGCATGGGCACGTTCGACATGGCGGCCCCGGAATCAAGCACCCGCAAGCTGATGAAGAAGCTGCGCGGGTCGTCCAAATCCTCGAACGTGGATAGCGGCGCCAAGAAGATGAAGATGCTGCGCCGCCTGCCCCGCATCCTGAAGCTTATCCCGGGCAAGGCGCAGGATCTGCGCGCCTGGTTCCTGGTGATGCAATACTGGCTGGGGGCCTCGGATCAGAACATCGAATCCATGGTCCGGTTCCTGCTGTCGCGCTACAGCCGCCACGACGCGTGGCGCGGCGCCCGCGCACCCGAGCCCATCGATTATCCCGATACCGGGCTCTATCACCCTGACCTGCCGGACCGCATCACCACCGACGTCGCGGACCTGCCCACCCCCAAGGGCGCCGAGGGCACGGTGGGTCTGTTGATGATGCGCTCTTAT
This sequence comes from Paracoccaceae bacterium, assembly GCA_024742655.1. GTDB lineage: Bacteria > Pseudomonadota > Alphaproteobacteria > Rhodobacterales > Rhodobacteraceae > Roseovarius. The sequence goes on from JANSYB010000058.1 coordinate 3,415, forward strand.
GTTCTGTCAGGGGATACCGCGCATTACGACGGCGTGATCCGCAAACTGGAATCGCGCGGGCTGCGCGTGCTGCCCGCCTTTGCCGGGGGGCTGGATGGCCGCCCCGCGATCGAGGCCTATTTCAAGGATGAGCGCGGCCCGAAGATCGACGCGCTCCTGTCGCTGACCGGGTTCAGCCTCGTGGGCGGGCCGGCCTATAACGACAACGCCGCGGCGATCGAGATTCTCAAGGATCTCGATATCCCCTATGTCGCTGCCCACCCGCTGGAATTCCAGACGCTGGGCCAGTGGGCAAACTCGCCGCAGGGCCTTGGCCCGATCGAGACCACGATGCTGATAGCGCTGCCGGAACTCGACGGGGCCACCTGCCCCACCGTCTTTGCCGGTCGCCACGGCGAGGACGGCTGCAACGGTTGTTCGCATTCCTGCCCGCGCATCAGTGCCGACAAGGCGATGGCCCCTTGCGTGGAACGGATCGAAAGCCTGTCGGAAAAGGTGCTGCGCCTTGTGCGCCTGCGCCGCCGCGAACTGGCGGAAAAGAAGGTGGCGATCGTCCTTTACGGCTTCCCGCCGAATGCCGGTGCCGTCGGCACGGCCGCCTACCTGTCGGTCTTCGAAAGCTTGCACAACACGATGCTGCAGATGAAGGCCGACGGCTATGACATCGAGGTGCCCGAGACGGTCGCCGAGTTGCGCACCGCCGTTCTGGAAGGCAACGCCGCCCAATATGGGCAGGAGGCCAATGTCGCGGCCCATGTCAGCGCCGATCATATCGTGGCCAACACGCCACCGCTCAAGGCCGTGGAAGAGGTCTGGGGCCCTGCCCCGGGGCGCATCCAGTCGGACGGGCGCGGCGTCTTCGTTCTGGGCCAGCATTTCGGCAAGATTTTCGTCGGCGTGCAGCCCGCCTTCGGCTACGAGGGCGACCCGATGCGCCTGCTTTTCGAACGCGGGTTTGCCCCCACCCATGCCTTCGTGCAGTTCTACCAGTGGATCCGCAATACGTATCACGCCGATGCGGTGCTGCATTTCGGCATGCACGGCGCGCTGGAATTCATGCCGGGCAAGCAGGCGGGTCTGGGTGCGCGCGACTGGCCCGACCGGCTGATCGGCGAAATGCCGAACATTTATCTCTACGCGTCAAACAACCCGTCCGAGGCCGCGCTGGCCAAGCGCCGCTCGGGTGCCGTGACGGTAACGCACCTGACCCCGCCCTTGGCCGCCGCGGGTCTTTACAAGGGCCTGGCCGAACTCAAGGACAGCCTGACGCGCTGGCGCGGGGCCCCGCCCGACGCGCCGGAACGCAGCGAAATCGAAACCCTGATCGCCGAACAGGCCGAGGCCGTGGACATGGGCGGCACAAGCCCGCAAGACCTGTGGCTGAAACTGCTGGAAACCGAGGATGCGCTGATCCCCGAGGGTCTGCATGTGCTGGGTCGCCCGATGAGCGATGCCGCCCGGGCCGATTATATCGACCTGCTGGCCGATGCCGATGATGCCACCCGCAAGCGCGTCGATGCCCTGCTTCGCCAGCAGACGGAAATCCCCGCCCTGATGCATGCGCTGAACGGCGGCTATACCCCGCCGGTGCCCGGCGGCGACCTGATCCGGTCCACCGATGTGCTGCCCACCGGGCGCAACATCCACGCCTTCGACCCGTTCCGGATGCCCAGTGAATATGCCTGCCGCCAGGGCGCGTCGCAGGCAGACCTGCTGCTGGAGACGCACAAGACCCTGCCGCGCACCGTGGCGATCGTGCTGTGGGGGTCGGACAACATCAAGTCGGATGGCGAACAGCTGGCGCAGGCCCTTGCCCTGATGGGTGCCAAGCCGCGGTTCGACAGCTTCGGGCGCCTGTCCGGGGCCGACCTCGTCCCGCTCGAAGAGCTGGGCCGCCCGCGCATCGACGTGATCATGACGCTCTCGGGCATTTTCCGCGATCTGCTGCCGCTGCAGACGCGCCTTCTGGCCGAGGCGGCGCTGAAATGCGCGCAGGCCGATGAACCGGCCGAGATGAACTATATCCGCGCCCATGCGCTGGCCTATGCCGAACAGATCGGCTGCGATCTGGAAACGGCCGCGCTGCGCGTCTTTTCGAATGCCGAAGGGGCCTATGGCTCGAACGTCAACCTGCTGGTCGACAGCTCCGCCTTCGACGAAGAGGACGAACTGGCCGACGCCTATGTCGCCCGCAAAAGCTTTGCTTACGGCGTGAACGGCAAGGCGCAGCCCAACGATACGCTGCTGCAAACCGCGCTCAAGGACGTCGAACTGGCCTATCAGAACCTTGAATCGGTTGAGTTGGGCGTCACCACGGTGGACCATTATTTCGACACGCTTGGCGGGATTTCACGCGCGGTCAAACGTGCCCGCGGCGGGCAGGAAGCGGCGATCTACATCTCCGACACCACGCGCGGTTCGGGCAAGGTGCGCACGCTGGCCGACCAGGTGTCGCTGGAATCGCGCTCCCGCGCCTTGAACCCGAAATTCCACGAGGCCCTGCTGCAGCACGGTGCCGAGGGCGTGCGCCAGATCGAAAGCTCGCTGACCAACACGATGGGCTGGTCGGCCACCACCGGACAGGTGGAGCCGTGGGTCTATCAGCGCATGTCCGAGACCTTCATGCTGGACGAAGAGATGCGCAAGCGGCTGGCCGAACTGAACCCGGCGGCCTCCTCGCGGATGGCAAACCGCCTGCTCGAGGCGCATGACCGCGCCTACTGGCAACCCGATGAAGACACGCTGGCGGCGCTGCGCGATGCAGCCGACGCCCTCGAAGACCGGCTTGAAGGGGTGGCCGCCGAATGACCCCCGTACGCAAACCCGAAAGGACAGGCCAGACATGAGCCCCCGCGACGATATCCCGACCCTCAAGGGACAAGACGGCGAAGGATCTGTTCAGGTCCATCAGGATCCCACGATGAAAATCGAGGGCGCCAAGGTGTTTTCCGTTTACGGCAAGGGCGGGATCGGCAAATCCACGACCTCGTCCAACCTCTCGGCGGCGTTCGCCAAGATGGGCAAGCGGGTGTTGCAGATCGGCTGTGACCCCAAGCACGACAGCACCTTCACCCTGACAGGCCGCTTGCAGCCCACGGTGATCGACATTCTCAAGGAGGTCGATTTCCACCCCGAGGAATTGCGCCCCGAGGATTTCGTGGCTGACGGCTGGGGCGGTGTGAAATGCGTCGAGGCCGGTGGCCCCCCTGCGGGCACGGGCTGTGGCGGTTATGTCGTGGGCCAGACGGTGAAACTGCTCAAGCAGCATCACATGCTCGAAGACACCGACGTGGTGATCTTCGACGTGCTGGGCGACGTGGTCTGCGGCGGCTTTGCCGCTCCGCTTCAGCATGCCGACCGTGCGGTGATCGTCACCGCGAACGATTTCGACAGCATCTACGCGATGAACCGCATCATCGCGGCTGTTCAGGCCAAGTCGGCCAATTACAAGGTGCGTCTGGCGGGGTGTGTCGCCAACCGGTCGCGCGAAACGAACGAGGTCGATCGCTATTGCGCAAAGGTCGGCTTCAACCGCATCGCGCATATGCCTGACTATGACGCCATCCGCCGTTCGCGCCTGAAGAAAAAGACGCTCTTCGAGATGCCCGACGAGGAAGACATCGTCATGGCGCGCAAGGAATATATCCAACTGGCCGAAACCCTGTGGCGCGGCACTGAGCCGCTGGCGCCAGCGCCGATGGAAGACCGCGATATCTTTGAGCTTCTGGGATTCGATTGATGTCCTACGACCGCACGCTCACACGGGTCGAAACCTATTTCGACAAGACGGCCACCCGCACCTGGGAACGGCTGACCAGTGACGCGCCGGTCTCGAAGATCCGTGAAACCGTGCGGCGCGGACGCGACGGGATGCGCGCGCATATCCTGTCGCGCCTGCCTGATGACCTGCGCGGGGCGCGCATCCTGGATGCCGGCTGCGGCGCGGGGCAGATGACGGCCGAACTGGCCGCGCGCGGTGCCGACGTGGTCGCGGTGGATATCTCTCCCTCGCTGGTCGGCATCGCCGAGGCGCGCCTGCCCATCGACCTCAAGGGCCGGGTGACATTCGCCTCGGGCGACATGCTGGATGACGGGTTGGGCCGGTTCGATCACGTCGTGGCGATGGACAGCCTGATCTACTACTCGGACGAGGATATCGCGCGCGCCCTGCATCGCCTGTCGGATCGCACGGCCTCAAGCATCGTGTTCACCGTCGCGCCGCGCACGCCGCTTCTGATGACGATGTGGCGGGTGGGCAAGCTGTTCCCGCGCTCTGACCGGTCACCCACGATGATCCCGCACTGCCCCAACCGGCTCAGCCGTGCGCTGGACACTGTCGGCGTGCCCGGCACGCTGACCCCGCTGGAGCGGATCACCTCCGGTTTCTACATTTCCCAAGCGATGGAGCATGCCGCATGATGTTCCGCGCCGATGCCCTGAAAACCCTGTCGCTGCGCGCCCTGCCCTTTGCGGACGCCGCCAGCGAGGGACTGCCGATGTCGCAACTGCTGCGGCTGTCGCTGTTTCAGGTGTCGGTCGGCATGGCGACGGTGATGCTTCTGGGCACGCTCAATCGTGTGATGATCGTGGAATTGTCGCTGGCGGCCACCATCGTGGCGGTGATGATCGCCCTTCCGGTGCTGATCGCGCCGTTCCGGACCCTTCTGGGGTTCCGCTCTGACACCTATCGCAGCGCGATCGGATGGAAGCGCATCCCCTATCTTTGGTTCGGCTCCCTGTGGCAGATGGGCGGGCTGGCGGTCATGCCCTTTGCCCTGCTGGTTCTGTCGGGCAACACCTTTCACCATGTACCCTTCGCCGGTGAGGTGCTGGCGGCCCTGGCCTTCCTGATGACCGGGCTGGGCCTGCATATGACGCAGACCGCCGGGCTGGCGCTGGCCACGGACCGCGCCGACGAAAAAACGCGCCCGCGCGTCGTGGCGTTGCTTTACGTGATGTTCCTGCTGGGTATGGGCCTGTCGGCCATCATCATCGGCTGGCTCCTGCGCGATTTCACTGAACTGCGCCTGATCCGCGTGGTGCAGGGGGCGGCCTCGGTCGGGATCATCCTGAACCTGATCGCGCTGTGGAAACAGGAAAAGGTCCGCCCGATGAGCCGCGAAGAACGCGATGCCCCGCGGCCGCGCTTTCGCGATGCGTGGTCCGACCTTGTGTCGGGCGGTCAGGCCGGGCGTCTTCTGGCGGTGGTGTTTCTTGGCACGATGGCCTTCAACATGCAGGACGTGCTGCTTGAACCCTATGGCGGTGAAATCCTCGGGCTGTCGGTGTCGTCCACAACCCTTCTGACGGCGATCTGGGCAGCGGGCGCGCTGGCCGGGTTCGTCCTGGCCGGGCGTCTTCTGGCGCTCGGCCGCAACCCCTACCGGCTGGCGGCCCTTGGCCT
>JANSYB010000067.1 GCA_024742655.1 Paracoccaceae bacterium
CTTCCGCAAATCCCCTGGGAACAGGCGATTGATACTCTCGATATTGCGCGGCGCAAATTCCCAGGCTCTCCCGCGTCGCTCGATGCGCTTTGCCGTCGGTTTTCCATCGACAATTCGGACAGGACATTGCACGGCGCCTTGCTCGACTCTGAAATCCTGGCCGAAGTGTATCTGGAATTGATTGGTGGTCGGCAGCCGGATTTCGCCCTGGGCGTCGATCACAAGAAAACCACCGACAGCGGAGCGCAGGATACAGACTGGCGCCCCGCCGGTCCCCGGCCGACGCCGCTTCCAGCAAGACTGACAGTGGAAGAACGCGCCGCCCACTAGGCTTTCGTAGAGCAGTTGGGCGACGACCCTCTTTGGAAAAGTGAGGCTTAAGCGTCCGGCGTCGCTTTTTCCTCGGCTGCCGCGGCCTGGCGGCGCATGATCTCATTGCGATAGAGCTGAACGAAATCGATCGTTTCGAGATTGAGCGGCGGAAAGCCACCATCCCGTGTAATATCGCTTACGATCCGGCGCAGGAACGGGAACAGCATCCGGGGGCATTCGATCAGCAGGAAAGGATGCATCTGATCTTCCGGAACACCCTCGATGCTGAAGACGCCGATATATTCGAGTTCCAGCAGGAACAGTTCCTCTTCGGTGCCCTTGTTACGAGACGTGATGTTGAGCTTGACCATCACCTCGTACTGGTGCTCGACCGAGCGTTTCTTGGCATCGAGATTGACGGCAACCTGAACGTCGGGCGTGACCTCACCACCTGTTCCGCGTTGTGACAGGATATTCTCGAAAGACAAATCGCGAATGAATTGGGTCAGCACGCTCATCTTGGGCTGTGCTTGGGTGGCTTCGGTCTGGGCGGCGGCTTCATTGTCGGCCATCTGTGCTCTCCTGGCGAAACGACTGGTTTTGCGAAGCCTTAGCAGGATGACTGTCGGGGCTCAATGCCTAGTCCAGCCTGACGGACCCTGGGCATGCTTCCTTGGCGGTTCGACCTGTGTCGCATCCGGGTCGATTTCCTGAAACTCTCCGTCGATCACATCCTCCCGTCCGGGTGCGTGTCGCGCCGGGCCCTCCGGCCCCATCTCGAAGCGGGAAACATGAACCCGCTTGCGAAGATAGGCGAACGCGGCACGGCGGACCGGCGGCATCAGCAGGGCAAACCCGATCCCATCCGTGAAAAAACCGGGCGTCAGAAGAAGCGCGCCAGCGATCAGGATCATCGCGCCATGCGCCAGTGGTTCGGTCGGATCGTCGAGCTTTTCGAACGAATTGCGCAGGTTTCCCATGGCCATCGCACCCTGAGTGCGTACCAGCCAGGTACCAAGGATTGCCGTCAGGATCACGATCCCGAGAGTTGGCCACAGCCCAAGCAGGCCGCCAACCTGAATGAACAGAGCGATCTCGATCAACGGAACGGCAAGAAACGCCGCAAACAGCCACATATGATGTTCCCCCAAGAAATACAGAGCCAGTACGGTGGACTTGCCCGGGACAACCACCTACATAAGTGCAGAACACAAAGTTACCATGCCTGGCAGGTCAAGAGGTACCCATGAACTCGCCCTTATTACAGCTTCTGGTGCTGGCTGGCATCGCGATCTTTCTGATCCTGCGCCTGAAAAGCGTTCTGGGAACCCGAGATGGGTACGAGGCCCAACCCCAACCGCGGCCGGATCCGTCAACCAATCCACGCAGGCAGGAATTCGAGGTGATCGAAGGTGGCCCGGATTACGATATCACGGATCATGTGCCGGAAGGGTCGGAGGCGGCAACAGCCTTGATGGGAATGAAGCGCATTGAGCCCAGCTTCAACGTGACGGAGTTTCTCGGAGGCGCCAAGGGCGCCTATGAATGGATACTCATGGCGTTTGAACGTGGTCAAATGGACGAGATTGCACCCTTCCTGTCCGAAGACGTATTCGAAGCGTTCTCTCAGGTCGTCGACTCCCGACAGGAACAGGGCTTGTCCGTCGAAGCTGATTTTGTCGGGGTTCGAGAGACATCCCTTACGGATGCCGCGTTCGATCAAGCCACGGGGCGTGCCGAGATCACCGTGCGGTTCATTGGCGAACTGATTTCTGTCGTTCGCGATGCCAACGGAGAAATCATCGAAGGTCAGCCGGGACAGTCCAAGAAGCAAAAGGATACCTGGACCTTTGAACGCGTCATGGGTTCCGATGATCCCAACTGGCGGCTTGTTGCCACGGGCGAATGACCCGGGCGCTGTGGGCAGCGCTTTGTCTCATGCTCTGCGCCGGACCATCGGTGGCAGAGCCTGACGTCACCCGTACGGTTCTTGATTTCTCAGATCTGGAAAACTGGGATCAGGATGAACACGGTGCGGCACTCGATGCTTTTCTTGTGACATGCCGCGACTTTGATGATCTGGATTGGGATGCGCTTTGCGCGCTGGCACAGCAAAAACCGAACGCGCGCGAGTTTTTCGAGCTTTTCTTTCGCCCGGTCCTTATCGAGGATGGAAAGCCGGCCCTGTTCACCGGGTATTTCGAGCCTGAGCTGGACGGATCACTATCGCCGGGTGGGCGCTATCGCTACCCGATTTATCGGCAGCCGGATGTTGCCAAATACGCGCGTCCCTGGCTCACGCGAAAACAGATCGAAACCGGCGAGTATATGAAGGGCAAGGGATTTGAGATTGCCTGGGTTGATGATCCGGTTGAACTTTTCTTTCTTCAGATCCAGGGATCTGGCCGTATTCGGTTGCCGAACGGCTCGGTGATCCGCGTCGGATATGGGGGCTCGAACGGCCATCCTTACCGGTCGGTGGGTGTCGAATTGGTCAGACGTGGTATCTACAAGGCCCACCAGGTTTCCGCCGATGTGATCAAGAATTGGGTGCGGCGCAATCCGGTTGTCGGGCAAGAGCTGCTTTGGCACAATCCGTCTTATGTCTTCTTCAGGCGCGTAACCTCGGTGCCGGCCGATCGTGGCCCATTGGGCGCGATGAACCGGTCTGTGACCGAGGGCCGAACTGTCGCTGTCGATCCGGCCTATGTTCCCCTGGGCGCCCCCGTCTGGGTGGAAAAGGATGGCGAGAACCCGATCCGACGGCTGATGATGGCCCAGGATACCGGGTCGGCCATCAAGGGGGCGCAGCGCGCGGATATCTTCTTTGGCACGGGCGACGCCGCAGGACGCGAGGCCGGCAAACTCAAGGATCCCGGACGAATGGTCGTTTTGCTGCCGATCCAGCGCGCCTATGCCATGGCCACGGAGCCGGACCTGTGAGCCGTCGGCGCCTGACGCCGGAAGAACTCGCCCTTTGGCGCAAGGTGGCCGACACGGCGGAGCGAAAAAACCCACACCGCAAGGATCCGGACAGCCATCAGATCCTGCGGCCCAAACCAAAGCCAGCGAAACCTGTTCCCCAGCCCCGTGAACGGTTCGAAATCGGCTCATGCGCGAACAATCAAACGCCGGGGCATGATGTCTTGCCGGGATTGCAGGACAGGATCGCGGCGCAACCCATCAAGATGGACAAGAAGGCGCATGCCCGCCTGAAACGGGGCAAGCTGACACCCGAGGGCCGGATCGACCTGCACGGCATGACGATGGAACGCGCGCATCCCGCGCTGACCGGCTTCATCCTGAATGCGCAGGCACAGGGCAAGCGGCTGGTGCTGGTCATCACCGGCAAGGGCAAGCGATCCGATGACAGTGGCCCGATCCCGCAGCGCCCCGGCGTTTTACGCCACGCGGTGCCGCAATGGCTGTCGATGCCGCCCCTGGCGCAGGCGGTTCTGCAGGTGGCCGAGGCGCATGCCAAACACGGGGGCGGCGGGGCCTATTACGTCTATCTACGCCGACCACGCCAGTAGCGGCCGCGCCCGCGCGATCCCGATCACCATCATCACGGTGGTGAACACGAAATACCCCGCGATAATCACGTATTGCGATTCCAGCCCCAGCCCCAGATCGATGCCCAGCCCGGTGATCCCCGGCCCGATGGCCGAGCCGAACACCATCACCGCCGCCGCCATCGCCTTGATCGACCCGATCCGGCCCGTGCCATAAAACTCCGCCCAGAAGGCGGCGGGCAGCGTGGTGTTGAACCCCGTCGTCAGCGCGAAAAAGAACATGCCCGCCATCATCGCCCCATAGCTTTCGGCATAGGCGAAAATCGCGAAGGCGGCGATCATCGGCACCTGCATGAACGGGATCAGCCGCGCGGTCCCGACCCGGTCCAGCGCCCAGCCGGATCCCACCATCGCCACGATCCCCACCACCGTGTAGAACGGGTACATCGCCACCAGCTCCACATGCGCCATCCCTTTGATCTCGGCAAAATGCACCTGGTGGAAAAAGAACGCCGTGTTGAACGCCGACGGGCCCAAGAGCGCCGGCACCATGAACCAGAAGAGCCAATGCAGGAACGCCTGGTTCCGGGTCCAGTGGCGGCCCATCATGCCAAAGGCCTGGCTGGTTTCGGCCATGGATTGGGGCGTGCGTTCCTGCCGCAAGAGCACCGCCAGAAGTGGCAGGCCCATCAGGGCCATCACCGCCGCCGCCCCCCACAGGTACCGCCAGTCGTAAATCGCCATGAGCGACACGAAAAGCAGCGGCAACAGCGCCTCGCCCACCGCAAAGCCAAGTGTGGCGACCGACAGGGCCTTGCCCCGCGTCGCGATGAACCACCGCGCCATGGCGACCACGGCGATATGGCTGGTCATGCCCTGCCCCGTGAACCGCAGCGCAAAGATGACGAAGATCAGCCCCCACCACACCGGGTTCAGCGCCATCGCCAGACAGGCGCCCGCCAGCAGGATCAGGATCACCGGGGCCAGCGCGCGGACACGGAACCGGTCGGTCAGCCCCCCGGCCCAGATCATCACCAGCGCCGAGGCCGTGGTGCCCAGCGTATAAATCCCGCCCCATTGCCCGTGCGAGAGGTCAAACGCCGTGCGGATTTCCCCGGCGAAAATCGAGATGAAAAAGGTCTGTCCGAAACTGCTGAGAAATGTCAGCAGCACCCCCACCGTCAACCACGGCGCATTGTCCCTGAAGAAATCCAGACCTCGCATGGCCCTTGGTGGCCTGAAATGAGCGGGGAGGGAAAGGGGAAAGGTGGGAAGGCCCGCGACTCGGAGGGTAACAACTAGGCCTTCGGGATAACAACAGGGTTATTTGGTTTGCACGGTTTGTGCCTCTACAGGGACCGCACTTGCAATAAAATTGGCAAAGACACGGCTTTTCGTCTAAAGGTTGATGCAAGTTAGCTTCTGTCTCGCAAAGCGTTTACCTTGATTTAGTCAATCGTTGATATATATGGCAACACTGATACAATTAAGCGAATCGGGCTGCATCGACACTATCGACCCTTTGGAAGAGGACGAACTTCCGTGGAGAACGCTATATGGCACAATCGCCTTTTTGGAATGGCTAGAAAATGACCTGCCGAATTTAGATCATGATCCGATGTTCGCCAGTCTTTCGCCACTGGAACAACTGTTCGCGGCTTTCGCAGAGTATGCATCTGGTGACATGCTTCTTACTGATAGGCGCTTCAAAAAACTTAGTTGTACACCAGAGCGTTTCGTCTGGGAAATCAAAACGGAAGATGTTCGCGTGTTCGGGTGGGTCCCAACGAAAGACACTTTTTTGTGCTGCTATGGTGACAGCGCAGACAGGATCAAGATCGAGGACAGCTATGGCAGATACATCGCTCAAACAGTCTATGTCAGAGAGAATATGGATCTTGATGAGCCAAAATTTGTTGCAAGCGGAGCACTAGAAGATGTCGTTTCGGATAAAGATTGACCCAAAGAACAGAATGTCAGCGCGGTTCATTAGTCGCCTTCAAAAAGCGATCCAAACGGCATTGATTGAATCTGGAAAGACGCAGCAAGAAGTCGCGACTCTTCTTGATGTTGACCGATCAGTTATAAATCGGCGTTTGAAAGGAAACGCAAATCTAACCGCACGATCAATCGCGGAATTTGCCTATGCTTTCGACAAAGATATCGAAGTAAACTTTGTTGATAAGGCCCGTGCGGATCACTCCAACATTCCGACGGCTGACAACAGAGTTGTTGACTTGGGTGAAGCTCGTGGAAGCTCAACCTCTGGGACAGCTAGACCACAGAATACCTTCAATCTAGAAAGTGCCGCTTCGTGAACAATGAAGCTTATGGGATAACAGTTTTCTGCGACGATATTCGTCACGAGATCGCCGGTAAGATGACACTTGTTGGTTGTTATCTTGCGGAAATGAATTTCAATGAACCTGCTCCGGGATTGCTCCCGACATTTGCCGCCCTTGTGAACATTCGTATTCCAATCGCACTAGAATTTTCAAAAATTACGCTGCGCGTTACAAAAGAAACAGACGGTGAAGTTGAAGAGATTTTCAAAGCAGATGTTGATGTTCCATCCGAAGATAAAGAAAAGATAAAAGCTGGAAAGCCCGACGTGATAGATGGATCAAGGCTCGCGATTGTAACATTCCCAATTCGTTGGTCGCCCTTGGAATTCAGAAAGCCAGGCTTCATTAAGGTACGCGGTTATCTTGATGACGAAGTTGAAATAAAAGCTGGTGCTTTGAAAGTGAACTTCCCAACAAAAGAGGGCGGTGACGATCAACCGTCAAAACTGGAGGATAGCTCGGTTCAAGACTGACTTTACTAGCCATTTGTAAAGTACGGTTCTGAAACAGCCTATAGAGCCCTACAAAACATACCTGCTCAAATCCACGGACTTCATCAGCTCGCCCAGGTTGGTCTCGACGAAGCCCGAATCCACCACCACCGTCTCACCCGCGCGGTCGGGGGCGGTGAGGGACAGCGCTTCGAACACCCGGTCCACCTGAAAATGAACCAATGCCGGCCCCGCCCGACTTACGGTCAGGAGGTACGTCATGAAACATATACTGTTGATTTCAACTTTCGCCCTCACCCTGGCCGCGGGCATGGCCCAGGCTCAGGACATGGCCTGCAAATCCACTCAGGGTGGATCTTCGGCGCTTTGCGAGGGGATCAGCCAGAAGGCCGACACCAGAACCCAGCTGCGCTTGATGGCGCAGTCCGTGAAACAGAACCGGCATACGTCAGGCGCGACGGGCTTTGCCGCATCCGATCGCAGGGTCGGGGTTCAGTATTGCTGTAGCTGTGTGCCGGGTAAGGATTGCAGTGCCGGGAAGATCACCGATGTGTGCAGCCCGCTCCCATCAGGGGCAGAGACCTGTCCTGGCGGCGAATTCCGCACAAACTGTACCGGGGATTTCTGTACCACCATAGACTGATATCGGGCCGGGCGGTGCTGCATGCGCGATGGTTACAGCACGTACCGGCTCAAATCCGTGGATTTCATCAGCTCGCCCAGGTTGGTCTCGACGAAGCCCGCGTCCACCACGACCTTCTCGCCCGCGCGGTCGGGGGCGGTGAAGGACAGCTCTTCGAATACCCGTTCCATCACCGTGTAAAGGCGCCGCGCGCCGATATTCTCGATGCTCTGGTTGACCTCGGCCGCGATGCGCGCGAGTGCGGCGATGCCGTCCTCGGTGAACTCCACCTCGACCTCCTCGGTCCCCATCAGGGCGGCATATTGGCGGGTCAGGGCATTGTCCGTCTCGGTCAGGATGCGCACGAAATCCTCTTCGGTGAGCGCGCGCAGTTCCACCCGGATGGGCAGGCGGCCCTGAAGCTCCGGCAGCAGGTCCGACGGTTTGGCGATGTGAAACGCCCCTGACGCGATGAAGAGGATATGGTCGGTCTTGACGGGGCCGTGTTTGGTGGAGACGGTCGTGCCCTCGATGAGCGGCAGCAGGTCGCGCTGCACGCCCTCACGGGAAACATCGCCGCCGCGCGCCTCCTGCCGGGCGCAGACCTTGTCGATCTCGTCCAGAAAGACGATGCCGTTCTGTTCGACCGCCTCAAGTGCTGTGCGGTTGACGGTTTCATCATCCAGCAGCTTGTCGGCCTCTTCCCCGATCAGAACCTCGTAGCTTTCGGCGACGCTCAGTTTCTTGCGCACGGTGCGCCCGCCGAACGCCTTGCCGAAGATATCACCGAGATTCATCATGCCCATCTGGCTGCCCGGTTGGCCGGGGATATCCATCATGCCCATCGGGTTGGAATTGTCCGCGATGTCGAGTTCGATCACGGTGTCGTCCAGCTCTCCGGCCTTCAGCTTCTTGCGGAACATCTCGCGCGTGCCTTCGCGGGCGTCTTCTCCGGCGATGGCGTCGATCACGCGCTCTTCGGCCTGCTGGTGGGCGCGCGCCTTCACGTCCTCGCGCATCCAGTCGCGGGTCTGGGCGATGGCGCTGTCCACCAGATCGCGGATGATCTGCTCCACGTCGCGGCCGACATAGCCGAC